>CAMCEM010000045.1 GCA_945873755.1 Chitinophaga pinensis
CAAAATAAAATAATGAACCAACATCGTAAGAAAAAAGTTGATCTACTAAAAGTTGAATTTCATCAATCGCAATTCCTTGAACTAATCCATAATATTTGATACCTTCTAAATAAGTTGAAGTCATGGAAGCAGTTGAATTTAATATTGAAATACCATTTGCTGTCAATTCTACACAATTTCCATAAAAACCAATACTTCTTGAATGTATACAAAATATTCCTGTTATCCCATATTTTACATTATCATTTAAATCCCAATCATTATAGTTTATACCTGGTGCAGGTGGGTCTGGATTATTTACGTCAGAAATAATAAAATATGGCAATTGATCAGTAGGTATTAAATCTTCATTGTTACCATAATATCTGGTGTAACAATCTGAAATTACAAATGAATTGCAATTTGAAACTATAATTCCATACCAAATTACATTTACAAAACAGTTTTCTAACGAACCGCCCCAACAAGTATTTATTAAAAATCCACACTTAGAATTAAAAACACCAACATTTCTTATTGTAGAGTTACCCGCATTAGATATACGAATTCCCCCAAAAGCATTATTACTACCTCCATCAATAGTTAAATTTTCAATATTAATGCCCATTCTATAACAAAAGTTATTAAAGCTGTAATTGATTGTAGAGCTCCATGCTCTAGATAATGTAATATCATAAGGCAATAGGTCTGTTGTACCAGTTTTATAGGTGGCAGATGATATAACCCAATTATCAGCATCCTCAATACTAAAATTTGCTTTAATAACCGTACCACCTGCATCAGCATATGGAAAAATTTGATAAATATAATGATACCTATTGTTTACTCCAATCAATCTGCAATTTTGACCAATTAGTAATGTTTTTGTGATTTTATAAATGCCTTTTGGCAGAAAAACTGTTCCGCTTCCTAAATTGTAATCTATTGGTGGTATAGTTGGACTAATAAAATCTAAGGCATTTTGTATGGCTTGGTAATTATCTGTTGAATTATCACCAATAGCACCAAACCAAGTAGCATTAATAAAACCTGCATCGTAAACTCTTTTAAAAACCATTCTGCTTGCTCCAGGTAATGGATTAGATGGAGATGTAATAATAGTTCCTAAGTTATCAATGGTTGTGTTATCTGTTCCATCATAATACCACTCTCCTTCTTTACCAAGGTCGGTTATATAGTAAAAGGTTCCGGGGGCTGGTGTGGTACTAATAGTTCTTAAATCATTGATGGTTTTGGTTTCTATATTCATATTCGAATTAGTTTTTTATTAAATCAAATATAAACTTATTTCATTTAAAACAAGCGGTTTAGTAAAATTTTACAATTGAAATGTACCAAATAACAATGTGCCTTTTCCAAATATCTGTTTTAAGAAACAGATCATAATTAAAAAAAGCTTGAAAGAAAACTTTCAGGCTTTAATCCCGCTAATTAGCGGGATAAAATTATACGTGTTTTATTCTACTGTTACCGATTTAGCCAAGTTACGAGGCTGATCCACATTACAACCGCGCATTACTGCTATATGGTAGCTTAATAACTGCAATGGTATAGTTGCTATCAATGGCAATGACGATTCTTCACAAGCAGGAATATATATAACATGGTCGGCCATTTCAGAAACATGTTTATCGCCTTCAGTAGCTATAGCAATTACTACCCCTTTACGGGCTTTTACTTCTTGTATGCTACTCAATACTTTTTCGTAATTATTGTTTTGAGTGGCAATAAAAACTACTGGCATTTCTTCATCTATTAAAGCAATAGGACCGTGTTTCATTTCCGCAGCAGGGTAACCTTCGGCATGTATATATGAAATTTCTTTCAATTTTAAAGCGCCTTCTAATGCTACCGGAAATCCATAACCACGGCCTAAATACAAAAAGTTTTTAGCGTCTTTAAATTTAGCTGCCAATTCTTTTATTAAATCGTTGCTTTCCAAAACTTTTTCAATTTTTGCAGGAACCGTTTCAATTTCTGCAATCATTTCTCTAAATTTTTGAGTTGTAATGGTACCACGCTTTTGTGCTACTGATAAAGCCATTAGCGTTAATGCAGTAACTTGGGCAGTAAATGCTTTGGTAGATGCCACTCCAATTTCAGGACCAGCATGGGTATAAGCACCCGCATCGGTTAAACGAGGAATTGATGAACCAACCACATTACAAACTCCAAAAATGGTTGCGCCTTTGCTTTTAGCCAACTCTAATGCAGCTAAAGTATCAGCAGTTTCACCACTTTGCGAAATGGCAATTACAAAATCGTTTTCATCTATAATCGGGTTTCTATATCTAAATTCAGATGCGTATTCCACTTCTACTGGAATTCTAGCAAAGTCTTCAAACAAATATTCTCCAACCAAGCCAGCATGCCACGATGTACCGCAACCAACAATAATAATACGCTTAATATTTTTAAATTTATCTTCAAACTTATCAATACCAGCCATGGTAATAATTCCTTCATTAATATGAATTCTACCACGGTATGAATCAAGAATTGAACGAGGTTGTTCAAAAATTTCTTTCATCATAAAATGCTCGTAACCGCCTTTTTCAATACTTTCAAGGTTAATTTCTAACTCTTGAATGTAAGGTGTTTTAATGGTATTGTCAATTGTTTTTATTGTTAATTCAGTTCCTTTAATAATGGCAATTTCACCATCATTTAAATAAACTACATTCCTAGTATACTCAACAATTGGAGTTGCATCGCTTGCTATAAAATGCTCTCCTTCGCCAATTCCTAAAACCATAGGACTACCTTTACGAGCTCCTATTAAATAATTAGGATCTTTTTTACTTAAAATAACAATTGCATAAGCACCAATTACTTGTGTTAAACTCATGCGCACTGCTTCTTCAAAGCTCACCTCATTATTTTTATGAACCTCTTCAATTAAATGAATTAATACTTCAGTATCTGTTTCCGATTTAAATTCGTGCCCACGTTTAATAAGCATTTCTTTTAATGAAGCATAATTTTCAATAATTCCATTATGAATAATTGCAAATTCACCATTTCCACTTAAATGCGGATGTGCATTTAAATCGTTAGGAACACCATGGGTAGCCCAACGGGTGTGACCCATACCTGTATGAGCTGCAGTACTCTGAGAACCGATTGAGGCTTCTAATTCTGCTACCTTTCCAGTTTTTTTATAAATTTTAAATTCTTTGCTTTCGTCTAATAAAGCAACACCTGCGCTATCGTAACCACGATATTCTAAACGTTTTAGTCCTTTTAATACAATCGGACAGGCTTCTCTATGGCCTATATAAGCTACTATTCCACACATAATTAGGCAATATTATTTAAAAATTTTGATATTCTAAAGTTTTCTTTGTGTTAACAAAATCGGCTGACTTATTAATAGCTGATAACAAAGGTTTTGAGTTTTGAATAAACAATTCAAATTCATTAAAAGTCAAAGCTTGTTCCCCATCACTTAATGCTTTTTCAGGATTGGGATGTATTTCAATCATTAATCCATTAGCTCCTGAAACTATTGCAGCTAATCCCATTTTATTTACAAAAGCAGCTTTTCCAACTCCATGGCTCGGGTCGGCAAAAACAGGAAGATGAGACAATGATTGCATTAAAGGAATAACTCCTAAGTCAAACACATTGCGGCTTTGCATATCAAAACTTCGTATCCCTCTTTCGCATAAAATAACATTTTCGTTGCCACCACACAAAATATAATCAGCAGCTAGAAGCCATTCGGTGGCTTTAGCGCTCATTCCTCTTTTTAACATTATTGGCTTATTAGTTTTACCTAATTCAGCTAATAACGAAAAGTTACTCATGTTTCTAGCACCAATTTGTATAATGTCAGTATGGTTATAAACTTCTTCTAGGTTACTTAAATCCATCAATTCAGTAACAACCCTCAAGTCATTTTTTTCAGCAGCTTCTTTTATAAATTTTAAACCTTTATTTCCTAAACCCCTAAAATTATAAGGCGATGTTCTAGGTTTAAAAGCCCCACCTCTGATAAATTTAACTTGTTGTTTTTTTAAAAATTCAGCTACAACATGTATTTGATCTTCCGTTTCTATTGAACATGGACCAGCAATTAGGTTTAAATCATTTCCACCAATTTCAATGCCTTTTACACTAAAAACAGTGTTATTTTTATATTGCTTTGACGATAATTGGTAAGGTGTTGAAACTTCAATGATTTCTTCAATAAAATCAAACTGATTCAATAATTCGGTTTGTTTTAGTGTTGGGACTATCAAATGTTTTTTAAAATCTTGATAAAAAAATTCGTAACCGTTTGTTTTTAAAAAAAATTGAATGTTGCTAATTTGATTAGCATTGGTACTATTGTTTAATTTAATTATCAAAATAAAATGCGCTCCTTATTTTATAACTGAATAATTTAAATTTAGTTTCAAATTTTTAGCATCAATTACCACTCTTCTTGCTGAAGTTTGAAAAATAGATCCAACTGTGCTATTAGGAACAATGATACTTAGTCCGTAATGAAGGTTTATGTTTTTCTCTTTTAAATTCTTTAAAATAAAATTCAATTCACGTGCAATATTAAATCGATATTCGCCATTGTAAACAGAACCACCTAAATAGATAAAGCTTTCACTGTATGTGTCAACAGTTAATATACTTCTGCCAAGCGAGTCGGTTGAAAGCAGATTAATTTGATTGGGAATTTTAAAAATATCGGTTGAAAAACCTCCTAATGCTTTTACAACAATTTCTGCTTTTTGAATGGCTAATTGTGGTGTAGAAATCAATCTGCGTAAAATAGAATCTGGAATAAAAATTCTAACTTTAGTACCGGCAATGGCTTGTAAAAAACATGTATCTCTTTTTTGACTAGGGCTAAATCTTGTAGTTAAGGGTTGAGTTAAATTTGAATTGTTGTTTTCGTATTTATTATACCTAGGATTCCCAAGTAAAATAGGGAATTCAGCTCTTAACCTGTTGGTGTCGTTTTTATAATAAACTACTAAATTAGTAAAATTTGAATTTAAATTTAAATACCAAAAACCACCTTGATTTGTATTAAAATTACTTTCATCAACTATAGCAAAACCTTTAAATAAATCGTAAAAATCGGCTGAATTAAAAGTGTTTTTATTTTGAATTTTCAACTTAAAATCATCATTCAGTTTAATTCTAATACTAGGTGGGATTTTTACAGTGCTATTTATGTAAGTATTTGGAATACTATCGTTTGGAGCTATTTTAATGTTAGCTGTACCAATTTCGTTTGGTAATTTATTATAATTTCTGTTTGAAAAATAGATGGAATCGCCAATTAGTTTTTCATTGAGTTCATAAACCTTTAAAGTATGGGCTTCATTTAAATTTCCAATATATGTGGTATCATTTCCAATTCTTAATTGTAAAACAACTGAATCGACAGTAGCGTTAGTACCTAAACTAAAAGAAGCCGCTGCTGCCGGAATAGAATATGAAGTTAAAATAGTTGCATTTGATTTACCAAAAACAGGATCATTGATAGCACCTAAAATATAAAGAGATTGCCTGTGTGTGGCTAATGAATCCATAGCACAAGTGTATGCTTGTAAACCAACAGTTTCGTAGTTAGAGTTAAAGGTAGAATCTGGATTTATAAACCCAACATTAAGCGTATTGACATCTTTTTTGCAAGATGAAAAAACAAGTGTAACAACACTTATTAATAGAATAATATGTTTGATAACTAGTAGGTTTTTAGTTTTGACTTTGCAATAATTCTTCATACAAATTGTCGTACGCATCGCCATATGAACCTTCCACATGATCATGCATTAACTTACCTTTTTGCTTTTTAATAAATTTAGAAACTTCTGCATCAATTCCATCGCTTGCTTTAACAATTGCATCGGCATGAGTAATACCCGTAATATATAAAGCGGTACTGTCTGATTTTGCTAAAGTAGCTACTTGTTTGGTATCAATTTCATTTAAACCAGCTTTTCTCGAAAAATCTTTTCCTAAACTTTCTTCAAACTGATTTTCGAAAACCGAATACACCACTTTTGCATTTCTAAACACTGGTTCATCTTTGTAAATAGTTTTAATATACAATGGAACCAAACTAGTCATCCACCCTTGGCAATGAATAATATCGGGCTGCCATCCAAGTTTTTTTACTGTTTCTAAAGCACCTTTACAAAAGAAAATGGTACGTTCGTCATTGTCGTTGTAAAAAACATTTTTATCGTTTGCAAAAACAAATTTACGGTGAAAATAATCTTCATTATCTAAAAAATAAACTTGCATTTTTGCTTCTTGAAGCGATGCTACTTTAATTGTTAATGGGTTATCGTTGTCATCGATGGTAATATTAATACCCGACAACCTGACTACTTCATGTAATTTATTTCTTCTTTCATTTATACAACCAAATCGTGGCATTAACACACGAATTTCATTGTTTTTTTCTTGGATTGCTTGTGGCAATCTTCTTGCTAATTCACCAACATTGGTTACTTGCAAATAAGGGGTCATTTCTGAAGAAATAAAAAGAACTTTTTTCTTGGCCATATTAAAACTTTCTTTTAAAAAAGTATACAAATTTACGATAATGTTAATATATTGATTAATATTGGACGCAAAAAAAATTTAAAAATTAGTCAACATACTGTAAATCATACTTAAGTGATTGTAATAAAAACTACGAAAGAGCTACAAAATTACCTAAACGGCCAAAAAAGGGATGGAAAAACCATTGGATTTGTTCCCACAATGGGGGCATTACACGAAGGTCATCTTTCATTAATCAAAAAATCGATGGCTGAAACTGACATAACTGTTTGCAGTATTTTTGTAAATCCAACCCAATTTAATAACATATCAGATTTAGAAAAATACCCTATAAAATCTGCTGAAGATTTTAAATTATTGGCTCAACAAAATTGTACCGTTTTATTTATGCCTTCGGTTTTAGAAATGTATCCAAATGGACCAATTAAAAACAAAGAAGATTATGGAAACATTACTAAAGTATTTGAAGGCGAAAAAAGACCAGGACATTTTGATGGTGTAATTACAGTTGTTTCATTATTTTTAGAAATTATAAAACCTAATAAAACTTTTTTTGGGCAAAAAGACTATCAGCAATGCCTAGTTGTTAAAAATTTAATAAGCAAAAAATTTCCGGAAATTTCGCTTTTTATTGAACCAACTTTGCGAAATGAAAATGGTTTGGCGCTAAGTAGCCGAAATGCCCACTTATTAAAAAATGAATTAACAGAAGCAGAAGCAGTTTCGAAAGCATTATTTAGTATTAAACTAAATTGGGGTTTAAATACCATAGAACAGCTTGTAGAAAACGCGCGAAATATTATTAATGAAAAAAAAAGTTTAAAAATTGAATATTTAAATATTTGTAATTTAAATGATTTAAGTGTTTTATCGGGAAATTCGAGTAGTTATAATGAAGCCGTTGTATTGACTGCTGTTTTTTGTGGAGAGGTAAGGTTAATTGACAATTTAATTGTTTACAAGTAATAATTTAAATTAAAAGTAGGCTTGTACTTTTGTTTTTTTATAAAAAATGAAACTTAAATACCTATTCCTTCACCTAATAGCTTTTTATTTTGTTATTATTAGTTGTAACAACAATAATACTAAGAAAGTAAATACAGAAAAACAAAACATTTATGGCACTTGGCTTTTAGAAAGCTTGCTAAACTATGTTGACTCAACGAAAAAAATTTTGGGGCATAAACAATTTTTTTGCTCAGAAATAACAATAAACAAAAATTCAGACAGTGCAATAATAGTAAATGGCGATTTTGAGTTTTGGAAAACAAAATATGATAGCATTTCTGAAACTGAAATTTCTCTAAGGCATTTATCCCATATGCCACATAGCAATTTATATTTAACCGAGGAAAATAAATTAATTTATTATGATTCGGCTGCTAAAAAAACATTTTATTTTATAAAAGCTATTAATAATCCAATAGTTAAACCTAACCTAGATTTACCAGCAATGAAATATGAAATTAATAACAATTTATTTTCGCATACTTTTATTGATTTAGAAAGTAAAAAGAAAATTTCATTTTCTGGATTAAATGAAGTCAAAGGAGACAAAGAATTTTCAAATTATCAAACTTATATAAACAATGAAATAGCCGATATGAGTGAAGATAATATAATGAATTGGTATAATTTAAAAACCAAAAAAAGCAAATTAACCATTTGGGAAATAAAAGCAGATACTTTAAAAATATATACCACTTTTAATACCGAATGCGATGAATGTAAACCTTTTTATGAACGAGGAGTAATTTGGAAAACCCTGTTGAAAATAAAATGATAGACGAAAAATTTAACCCTTGGAAAACCAAAAGCATAAAAACCACCTACGAAAATAATTGGATTGAAGTAGAACACCACGAAGTTATTAATCCAAATGGAAACGATGGTATTTATGGCAAAGTACATTTTAAAAACTTGGCAATAGGAATAATTCCGCTCGATGAAAATAACAATACTTGGTTAGTAGGCCAATTCAGGTATCCATTAAACAAATACAGTTGGGAAATACCTGAAGGTGGTGGAAAACTTGGAGTAAATCCTTTAGATAGTGCAAAAAGAGAGTTATTAGAAGAATGTGGATTAGAAGCCAACGAATGGTCAGAATTATTGCAAATGCATTTAAGTAATTCAGTGAGCAACGAGCTAGCAATTATATATATAGCAAAAGGGTTGGTTCAAAAACAAGCAGAACCAGAAGATACCGAACAACTGCAAATTAAAAAAGTTCATTTTTCTGAAGCGTTTAAAATGGTTATGGATGGCACAATTACCGATAGCATGTCGGTTGCTGCAATATTAAAACTTAAACTTTTAGGTGTTTAATAGTTGTTAATTTTATTATTAAATTTATTTTTATAACCATATACCAATAGTTATTTTGCTCATTACATTTGCATAATAGTAAGTTAACTTAATGGAAAGTCAAATTAAGCAGAGAATTTTAATAGGAGTATTTATATTTATTGCATTTATTTATGTAATAAGACTGCTAATGCTTCAAATTTTTGACGATAGTTATATTCGTTATGCTCAAAATAATGTATTACAAGAACAAACCATATACCCAGCTAGGGGTTTGTTAATGGACAGAACCAACGATTTATTAGTTTATAACGATAATATTTACGATTTATTTGTAACACCTGAGCAAGTAAAAAATTTGGATACCAATTCTTTTTGCGATGTAATAGGGATAACCAAGGATGAATTTATAGCCCGTTTTGAAAGAATAAAACGTCAAAAGGGGTATGCCATTTACAGGCCTTCTATTTTTGAAAAACAACTTACTATTAAAACTTATGCAAAATTTCAGGAAATGCTTTTCGATTTTCAAGGATTTTATGTTGATGTAAGAACAGATAGAAAATACAAATACAGTAATGCTGCCCACATAATGGGTTATATTGGTGAGGTTACTGAAAAAATGATAGAAAACTCGGATGGTTATTACCGATTAGGAGATTTTATAGGAATTAGTGGTGTAGAAAGAACTTATGAAAAGGAACTAGGTGGAATAAAAGGAGTAAGATATGTATTGGTTGATAGTAAAAGCAGAAGCCAAGGAAGGTATAAAAGTGGAGAATTTGATACTGCAGCTGTTGCTGGAAAAAAAATTAATTTAACTATTGATCAAAAGTTGCAAGAATTTGGTGAAACTTTAATGAAAAATAAAATTGGAAGTGTAGTTGCCATTGAACCTAACACAGGTGAAATACTTTCCATGATAAGTAGCCCAACTTACGACCCCAATTTATTTGTAGGAAGAGAAAGAGGCAACCATTACATGGAGTTATTGCAAGATCCCACAAAACCACTTTTTAATAGACCAATTGCAGCACCTTATCCTCCGGGTTCTATTTTTAAAGTAATTATGAGTTTAATAGGCCAGCAAGAAAAAGTATTATTTCCTACAACAGCTTATGGTTGTGGAGGTGGCTTTAACTATGGCGGCTTACATGTTGGTTGCCACCCTCATGGTTCACCATTGCCATTGCAAAGCGCCATAATGGTTAGCTGTAATGCCTATTTTTGCCATGTTTATAGAACGGTAGTTAATAATCCAAAATACAGAAAAGTAGAAGATGCTTATAACAAACTATACGAACACTTGGCAAGTTTTGGAATGGGTCGAAAGTTAGGTGTAGATTTATATAGTGAAGGAACTGGTTTTGTTCCTAAAGCTACCTACTACGACAAAATATATGGTAGAAATAGATGGCAAGCACTTACAACTATTTCGTTAGGAATTGGCCAAGGTGAATTAGGAATTACTCCATTACAAATGGCAAACGCAACCGCTTTAATTGCAAACAGAGGTTATTTTATTACACCTCATATTGTTAAAAAAATTGAAGGCAAAAAAAATCCAAACCCTGAATACAATATAAAACATTGGTGTACCGTTGATACAAGCTATTTTCCTGTGGTAATAAACGGTATGGAAGATGTGGTAAACCATGGAACTGCTTATATTGCTAAAATACCGGGAATAGCTATTTGTGGCAAAACAGGAACAGCACAAAATCCTCATGGAAAAGACCATTCAATATTTTTTGCATTTGCACCTAAAGATAACCCCAAAATAGCAATTGCTGTTGTAGTTGAAAATGCTGGTTTTGGAGCCACATGGGCTGCGCCAATTGCCAGTTTAATGATAGAAGAATATTTAACTAAAAAACACAATACACGTCCTGCCTTAGTAGAACGTATGATAAATGGAAATTTAATTCGTAAATCAATAATTAATGACTCAGCAACAATTAAAACCAGCAAGAATTGATTGGCTAACCATAATGCTTTACATAGTTTTTGTAATTGGTGGCTTATTATGCATTTACGCTTCTGTTTACAAAGAAACCAATCCATATATTTACGATATGAATATGAACTATGGCAAACAGTTATTATGGATAGTAATTTCGGCATTTATAGCAATGCTTATTTTATTAGTTGATGAAAAATTATTTTATGCTTTTGCTTATGGTTTTTATGGGTTAACAATTATTTTATTGCTTGCTACTTTTGTTATAGGAACCGAAATAAAAGGCAGTAGCAGTTGGATTAGAGTTGGTAGTTTTCAAATTCAACCCGCTGAGTTTGCTAAATTTGGTGTGGCTTTAGCTTTAGCTAAATATTTAAGTGGTTACAATATTGACTTTAAGAACTGGAAAGTTAAAGCCATTTCTTTTCTTATTATTCTTTTGCCTATGGCAATTATTTTATTACAAAATGAAACAGGTTCTGCATTAGTTTTTGCCTCGTTTGCAATAGTTTTATACCGCGAAGGTTTACCTGGTTGGTTATTAGTAATTGGGGTATTATTAATAGTTTTAACCATAGTTGCATTATTATTGAAGCCTTTATATATCATAATATCATTAATTGTAATTGCCTCTGCTTTTTTATTTTTAGTTAGAAGAACTCAGCTTTTAATTTTTTTAACATTTGGTATTGTTCTTTTCTCATCGGCATATGTAAGTAGTATTGATTATATTTTTGAAAATGTAATGCAAGCCCACCAACGAACCAGAATAAATGTTCTTTTAGGAAAAGAAGTTGATTTAAAAGGAGCTGGTTACAATGTACAACAATCGCTTATTGCAATTGGCTCGGGAGGTGCTTTTGGTAAAGGATATTTAGAAGGAACTCAAAATAAATTTAGGTTTGTGCCTGAACAAAGTACCGATTTTATTTTTTGTACAATAGGTGAAGAGTTTGGATTTTTAGGTTCGTTTATATTTATTACTTTATACATTGTTTTACTGTGGCGTTTAACAATAATGGCAGAAAGGCAAAGAAGTAAATTTAACAGAATATACGGCTACAGTTTGGTAGCAATATTATTTTTTCATTTTTTAATAAATATAGGAATGACTTTGGGTTTAATGCCGGTTATAGGAATTCCATTGCCTTTTATTAGTTACGGTGGATCAGCTTTGCTAAGCTTTACCATTTTGCTTTTTATTTTTATTAGGCTTGATGCAAATAGAGTAAACGAACTAAAGAATTTTGAATAAAAAAAAGAGGTTGTCTCAAATGCTTTAAAATGCTCGTCAATTCGAGCGGAGTCGAGAAGTTAATACTTACGTTTTCAAAACATTTCGACTTCGCTCAATGTGACAAAACCCAAGAGGCTGTCCTTTTGAGACAGCCTCTTTATAATTATACAGTAGCGTGAGATATTCTTTCTAAAGCAGCTTTATTTAAAATTTTAATTCTTTTTCCTTCAAAATCAATGTATTTATCCGATTTAAATTCAGAAAGCAATCTTATTAAAGTTTCAGTAGCTGTTCCTACTATATTAGCCAAGTCTTCGCGTGGCAAACTAATAGGTATAACTGGTTCCTCTTCTACCGATTTTGTTGCAAATGTTTGATGCAAATACAAAATAGTTTCAGCTACTCTTTCTCTTACACTTTTTTGAGCTAAACTTTGAACTTTTTCATTATTCAAACCCATATCGTGACAAAGTGTTTTAAACATTTGTTTATTTATTTCTCCATTGCCTTGCACTAAATCGATAAATACTTGGCGAGGTATAAAACAAGCTGTAACATCTTCAACACATGTAGCTGTAGCTGTTAATGGTTCATCGGCAATTACTGCTCTATAACCTAAAAATTCACCTTCTTTTACAAAGCGAAGAATTTGTTCTTTACCATAATTATTACTTCTGGTTAATTTTACTATACCACGTGTGATACAATAAATACCTAAAGGTAAATTATCTTCATAAAAAATAGATTGACCTTTTTTGTATTGGCCACACGATTTAGCGTTCATTACTGCCACGGTTTCCTCGTTGTTACAGTATTTCATAAATGAAATGGCCTTTGAGTCGCACATTTCACATTCAAATTTTACTTTCTGCATAGTAAAAATGGGGGGTTAATTATGATTCAAATATATAATCCTATCTGTTTAACAAAAAATTAAAAAGCAAATTATTTTCTGAGTCTAATGTTTTTGTTAATTTATTGTTTCTTATATAACAATCAAAGTAAGGTAAAATGTTTTGTAATTCAGCTATTAAATTATTTTTACCCCAAATAATATCCTCAAAATAATGTTCAAAACTTTCTTTCCCATATTTTTCCAAAAGCATTTTATAATCGTTTTCTGTATATCCTATGTTATTTTTATAAAATAAATGATACAAATCGAACATCACATTATCTAAACTATACACTCCATTTGAGTTTTTAATAATTATTAAATCGGCAAGCATTGCTGCCAGCATTCCTTCAATATAAATACTTACTTTGCGTTCAGGAACTCCCACAACATAACCATCAAGCCAAGTATCAAAACTCGATTCGGCAACCGAATAATTTTTATTTCCTAAATTAGTAATGTGTCTTTGAAAATCGTTGTTCCAACTTTCGGCATATTGTTCCCAACTCCAAACCCCACTTCGCAATAACATTAAATCGCCATAATAAGTTGTAACACCCTCGTATACATAACCTAAAGTGCTGTAATTTTCTTTTGTAAAATCGTAAGGCAACATTTCGGCTGGGCGAATTCTTTTAATATTCCACAAATGAAAAAGCTCATGGCTACTTATTGCCAATAAGTCGTTATAAAAATCATCGTATAACGAATCGGTTCCTTGCCCCATTGCTATTACGGTACTATCAGCATGTTCCACTCCGTGACGGAATGCGTTTGGTAGCATTTGATATAAGAAATGATAATTTTTACAAGGCATTTCTTTAAAAATATCAATTTGAGTTTTGGCATAAGCCAATGTATCTAATTCCAATTGTTTTAAATCAATTACATGTTTACCTTGAAACCAAAAATGAAAAGTAGTTTCATTAAATTTAAATGATTTATGTTGCAAAGTAGCACTTGCAATAAAAGGACTATCAGCAAGTTGATCAAAGTTTTGTGCAATAAATGTTTTATTAATAACTGGTAACTGACAAGCAATTATATAATTTTCTGGCACGTTTAAAGTAACCTTAAATGTTTCATCCATTTTGCCTACTTCATACATAAAACAATGAACTGGGTTTACATATATTTGTTCTAAATTTATAAAACAAGCACCTGCATCTAGCTGATTGGCATAGTATTCATAACAAATAGTAATTTCCGTATTTTGACTAGTATTATAAATTTTCCAACTGTCTTTAGTTACTTTCCTATGTTTTAACAATTCGCCATTTTTTGCTATTGCTTTAAACCTTCTAATGTTTTTAGCAAAATTTCCTAGCTCATATCTTCCCGGCCTCCAAGCCGGAAGTTGAAGATGGATTTCAGTTGAATTGACATTTATTTTAGCTTCAATTTCAATAAAATTTTCTAAAGCCTTGTTTATTGATATTTGGTATTTCATATTTGTTGCAAAATATGAACATAGCCATTATAACCGCAATTTTTTCTGTAATTTTGTTATTAATTTTTACAGCCCTTTCGTTATTACGCACCCAAAATATGACTTTACAGCTTGTATATGTGGTAGTTGCCGCATTTAATATAGGTATTATTTCGTGCATAATAATTGTAAATTATGAGAACAAATCGGCACTAATTTGGCCAGGTTTATTTATTATTATGCTTGTAAATAAAGTATTAGAAATAAATAAAAACTTACGTTAATAATTTTTTATCACCAATAATTAAAAAAAAACAATATTGCACTGTGAAAAAATACATTTTAATTTTACTTAGCTTTTTTACCCTTTCAGGCGCTTTACAAAAAAAAAGTGAGGCAGATTTATTGATAGATAAAATAAGCAAACGCTACAAAAAGTTTAAGTCAATAAAAGCCGATTTTACTTACTCAATAGAAAGTAAAGCGGAAAAAATAAACGAAAAACAAAAGGGTACAATTGTAATAAAAGGCAATAAATTCAGGCTGGATATTGCAGGTCAAACTATTTTTTGTGACAACAAAACCCAATGGACTTACAGCAAAGAAATAAATGAAGTAAATATTCAACATTATAAACCCAAAGAAGGAGTGATGAAATTAGATGATATTTTTACAATGTACAATAAAGGATTTGTAAGTAAAATTGGTGAAACCATAAAAGAAGGTGGGCGAGATTTAACAATAATAGAATTGGCTCCTAAAGACAAAAAGAAAAATTATTTTAAAATAAAATTATTTGTAGAAAAAAACAATCAGCAAATAATTAAAACCATAGTTTACGATAAAAATGGCAGTGTGCATACTTATAGCATTACCAATCAAATACCAAACATTAAATTTGAAGACAATTACTTTACTTTTGATGCAAAAAAATATCCAAATGTAGAGATTAATGACATGAGATAACTATGAGAAAAGCACTCAATTTTTTAATTATTTTATTAATAATAACACTTTTGGGTGGTGTGTTTTGGTTCGTGTATACACCCGACAAGTATAATCCTACAGATATAGATAATTTAGTTGAACAAAACTTTAAAGTTTATCCAAACGAATATACTTCTTCATTAAAATTTACTGACTCCACAAGTTTAGCATTAACAGCCATGAAGTTTTATACTTTAGGAAACTACAAAATGGCAATGGAAACATTTCAAAAATATGAACCTGAACCTAAAGACGATGGATACTATAATTTATACCTTGGAATTTGTTATTATAAAATTGGCTATAATAGCATTGCTGTTGGGCATTTTGAAGAATCTATGTCCTCGTTTAAAATGTTTAACGATAAATGTGTAGCAAAATGGTATTTATGTTTGGGATTATTAAAATCGAACAGAGTCAAAGAAGCAAAAGTATTGCTAAAAGAACTTGTAAATCAAAATACTTTGTACGAAAAAAAGGCTAAAGAATTATTAAAAGCTTTATAATTTCTATTATACTTTATTTAATTTACTATGCTTTTTACTATACATAAAGTAAATAAACAAACCTATTAAAAGCCAAGCTGCAAAGGCAATCCAATTACTTTTTCCTAATTGTGTCATTAAATAAAAATTAGTTATCATACCCAAAGTTGGTAAAAGCGAAAACCTAAACTTAAAACTTAATACCGAAATAATAGCAAATAGAAACCAAAAACTGTAAGCAGGAAAATTATTTGCCCAATTAAAGTTTATGAATATTTTATTTTCATCAAAAACAGTAAATAAAAAAAAGCATGTTAAAAAAAGTAATGGCATTATTAACCGGCCATTTACGTATGGAACTTTAAATCCTTTGTGGTTTTCGTTTCTGTGCGATTCCATTTGTATTACTCCAGCATTTACTAACACAAAAGCAAATAAAGTTCCAATGCTACTTAAATCGGTAACTTCTTTTAAATTTAAAAAAAATGCTGGAATGGCTACTAACGCACCAGTTATTAAAGTAGAAAAATAAGGCGTTTTATATTTTGGATGTATTTTACTAAATTTTTTAGGTAATAATCCATCTCGGCTCATGCTCATCCAAATGCGTGGTTGCCCGTTTTGAAATACCAATAACACAGAAGCCATTGCTATAACCGCACTAACAGCAACTATTCCACTCATCCATCCTACATTTAATTTTTGAAAAACAAATGCCAACGGATCGCCAACGGCTAATTCTTTATAACTTATCATACCGGTTAAGGTCAATGAAATTAAAATATACAAAACGGTACAAATAATTAAAGAAGCAATCATTGATTTTGGTAAATCGCGTTCCGGATCCTTGCATTCTTCGGCTGAAGTTGCCAAGGCATCAAAACCAATGTATGCAAAAAAAACTGATGAAACACCTTGTAAAACTCCGGCCAATTTATTTGGCATAAACGGGCTCCAGTTTTCGGGATTTACATAAAACGCACCAACTATTATTACCAAAACAATTACAAATAATTTTATAACAACAAAAATATTGCTTGCCTTTTTAGTTTCGTGAACTCCACGATAAATGAGCGCAGTAATGGCAATTACAATTGCAACTGCAGGCAAATCGAAAATTAATTTAAATCCAAAAACCGAAGGCGCAGTTAACCAAGCATTGTATTGTTCTGTTTGTATAAATGTTAAAATTTTATTGTTCGATAATAACCGTTCCGCTTCGCTAAAACCATTTTTTGCCGAAAGGTAATCCATGGTTAAATAATCGGGAATATGAAAATTTAAGCCTGCTAATAAACCAGTAAAATAATCGCTCCAACTTATGGCAACAACTATATTCCCAATTCCATATTCTAAAATTAAAGCCCAACCAATAATCCATGCTATTATTTCGCCAAACGAAGCATAAGCGTAAGTATATGCACTACCACTTATGGGAATTGAAGAAGCAAATTCGGCATAACTTAAAGCAGAAAAACCACAAGCAATTGCTGTAAAAACAAAAAGTAAAATTACTGCTGGCCCACCTGCAAAACTAGCATTGCCAATGGTACTAAATATACCTGCTCCAATTATTGCTGCAATTCCCATTGCTGTTAAATCGCGCAACGAAAGTGTTTTGTGCAATTGGTGGCTTCCATGCTCTTCTTTCTTTGCTTCTAATAAAATTTGAGCAACATTTTTTTTACGAAATAATTTATTCATTTATTATTTAATTTTAAAAAACTATGTATTGCAATTATACCAATTATAAAAGTAAAACAAGTTGCTATTATTTATTACTTTGTTTATATTACAAATTATTTTATTACCAATTGTGCGAAATAAAAATTTTGGCATTGTTTATATTTTACTTTACTTCGTAAAATTAGATGGGTACTGAACAACTTTTTAATCAATCTGTAAAAAAATCGTTTCAAGATATTGAAATGCAAAATCGTACTGTGCAAGCTGCCAAAAAGCAGCAAATTGCCATGAACGAAGCATTGAAACAGTTTTCAGACTTAGAGTTAGCAAGAACCAGGGCTCAATTTATAAAATGGCGCGTTAACGAAAATTTAGATAAATATTTAATAGATTTTGAAGCCAACTTAATGCGCAAAGGAGGCAAAGTAATTTGGGCTGATACTGCTCAAACTGCTCTAAATGAAATTGAATTAATAATTAAAAAAAATCAAGCTAAAAAAATTGTTAAATCAAAATCATCCATTTGTGCTGAAATTGGCTTGAACGAATTTGTTAGGTCGAAAGGTTTTGAAATAATTGAAACCGATTTAGGCGATTTTATAATTGATGGATTCAATGAAAAACCTTTTCACAATGTATTACCTGCCATACATAAATCGAAAGAAGAAATTAATAACTTATTGAATCAAAAAATTAGTTCATCGCTCGATATTGAAATAAATGAACTGACCAATGATGTGAGAGAATTTATGAGAAGTAAATTTTTTAAAGCAGATATTGGAATAACAGGAGCCAATTTTTTAATAGCCGAAAATGGAATGGCTTGCATTACCGAAAATGAAGGAAATGCAAGGTTGACAAGTACCTTTGCAAAAACACATATTATAGTTGCAGGAATTGATAAAATGCTACCAACCTTGCAAGATGTTGATTTGTTTTTTTCTTTATTAAGTAGTTATGGAACTGGCCAAAAACTTACTGCTTATAATACCATAGTAGGACCAAAAAATATAGATGAACAAGACGGACCAACTGAATTTATTGTAATATTAGTTGATAATGGAAGAAGTAATACTTTAACTGCCCACGATCAACGGGAAGCTTTATCGTGTATAAAATGTGGTGCTTGTCATTTTGTTTGTCCGGTTTTTACACTAATAGGCGGTCATTCTTATGGAAGTAATTATACTGGACCAATAGGTTTGGTAACTGAGCCTTTAGCACAAGGTTTAAATTACTTAAGCAATGCCAGTACAAGCTGTGGAAATTGTAACAATGTTTGCCCGGTTAAAATTGATATTAGCAACCATATAATTAGAAATAGAAGAGACAATATAAACCAAGGAAACGAAAGTGCGGGAGAAAAACTAGCTTGGTATACGTGGACAAAAGCAATGATGAGTAGAAAAAATTTAAACCGATCGACAGGTATTAAAAATTTTACTTTTAAGCAGCTGTATAAAAATTCGTGGGGAAATGAACGAGAATTTCCAAAAACAGAAGATAAATCGTTTAATGAACTTTGGCGAGAAAAAATGGGAGGCGTTTAAATACTTATTAATAAAACAAAAAAGCTCCAAATTTGGAGCTTTTTTGTTTGAGGTATCGATCAGATTCGAACTGATGTACAAGCTTTTGCAGAGCTTTGCCTAGCCGCTCGGCCACGATACCTTAATGCGATTAGGGTGGCAAATATATAAATAATATTTACTTAACTGAAAAAAAAGTGCAATCTGGTTTTCTTTTTCTTTAACCTTTTGACTTCCTTTATTATACAAAATAATTATCCTATTGGATGTTTTAATTAGTTTTCGAAAAATTCCTTACTTCTAATATTTCATGGTTTCTTAAATCAATTCCGTTTTTTAAACTTGAAGAAAGCATAACAATGTTTAAAGGCAAAACTCCTGTAAAAATATTTACAAGAGCATAAACATAAAAAGACGAATTATTTAAAAGTAATGAATAGTTTATTGCTCCAAAAGTAGCTAACCCAAATATTAAAACTGTTGAGCGAAGGTAAAATGATTTTCCTCTTTCTTCAATTGACAAAATTTCGTTGAAAGGTATTTCAATTGAACCGTTAAAGTAAAAATTTTTTAAATTAGCCATGGTAAGTTTAGCATTAAAAAATCCATCTACTTTGTATTGTTTAACAAAATTATTGTCCATTTTACTTAAAAAAGCATCGCTTAAAACCACATTGTAATTTTGATTAAGCATTACTTTTTTTGTTTTATTTGTTAAATAATTTCCTAAAAGTACATAGTTTTTACTTTGAGCAAATAAATTAATACTTACCAATGTTACGAGCAAAAGCAATACAATTTTTATACTTATTTTTTTATTTAATAATCTCATTTTTATTTACTAAAATATATTACAATTTATACATTAAACTCAACGAAAAATTTAAATACACGTTATACCCAACTCCTTGTGATGGAGTGTAAGTTGACCCTTTTTCAATACCAGGAAGAACTGAAGTAAACGGAATTTTAGGATTAATTTTAAAACCTAAAATATAACCCACTCCATAATCAAGATTTGGTAAAAGTTTAAATTGAATATTCCCTTCATATTCCAATGCATGGTTTATGTTTTTTTCTCTGTATTCAACTATATACGATCCATATAATCTATCGTTGTTATTTATAATTATTTTATCAGTGCAGTTTGCATAACTGTAATTAACTATATGGTAAAAAGTATAATTTGGTTTTTTAAATTTTGAAAATACAATCCCTGTTTTAAAAAACAATGCACTAAAAGATTGTTCAAAAGTGAAATCGTTGTTTAAATTGCTGTAATAAGAATTGTTTAAGTAACTTCTTGTATTAACTACATTTTTTACTCCACTCCCATATCCAGCCCTTACTGTATATGATATTCCAGAACTATTATCGTGAATATATGAAAATTCGAAAGGCATTAAGTCAACTAATCGGGCTTGAAAACCAACATAATTTTGGTTAGTATTTGGCTTTATTTGACCAAAACCATTTAAAACCAATATTGAAAAAATAAGTGTAACAAGTTTCTTCATTTTTACGGAGTAATATTAATTAAATCGTACACATCGTAACCACCACCCCAACTATATTTAGAAATTTGAGTAGTTGATAAACTGATTCCAGAAAAAGTATGGGAAATTATTTGTGGGGTTATTGAAATATATTTTATCACTTCATCATTTTCGCATGTATTTGTTAAATAGGAATTATCTGTTTTTATATTTAAAACCAAAGTATCTTTATTATTTTTTGTTTCAATATATAGCGTTGTAATTGTATTGTCCGAAATTAATAAATCAGTAGAATCAGACATAGGATTAAAAATTTTATCAGAACCTTTGTACGAAATTTTAACTATTGTATCCAATTTATCAGTTAAAACTAACTTTCTGTAATACTTAGTGTCATAATAATTATATGGATAACCACCATCGTAAGAACTGCAACAAGAGCCAAAAAACAGAAATAAAATTGTTATATATATTAACTTCATTTATATAATTTATTAAACAAATATATTATTCATTACAAATAAAACTAACTAAAAAAAACTTAAATTTAAATAAAATAAGTTTTAAAATATTATTATTAAGTTTGCAACTTAAATTTAAAAAAATGAAAAAAATAATATTATTAGCAGCAACAGCATTAACAATAGCAGCTTGCGGTAACAGCAATAATCCAAAGCAAGAAGCTAATCCAACTGATAGTTCAAACATAAATAATGATACTTCATCACAGGCAAGTACTTATGGTGCAACAATTACCGAAGATGGGGCAATTGCATTGAGTGATTTAAAAGCCGCAATGGGCGATAAAAAAGAATTAAATACCAAAATTACTGGTGAAGTAGAAGCAGTTTGTCAAAAAAAGGGATGTTGGATGAACATTAAAGGTACAAATGGCGAAATCATGCGTGTTACTTTTAAAGATTACAAATTTTTTATGCCAATGGATTGTTCGGGTAAAACTGCAATTGTAGAAGGAATTGCAAAAATTGAAGAAACAAGCATTGCTGACTTAAAAGAATTTGCAAAAGACGACAAACAAAGCAAAGAAGAAATTGCTGCAATTAAAGAACCAAAAGTAGAACTGGTTTTTGAAGCAAGTGGAGTAATTTTAAAATAAACTTTAACAAGCAGTATAAACAAAAATTATACTGCTTTTTTTTCCAATAAATATGAAAAAATTAATCTATTATATAACTGCATTTTTAATAATAATTGTATTTTTAAACTCATGCGTTAATAATAACAATTCTCAATCAGTAAAAAGCGAAGTTGACACCCTTAAAAGTAATGCCCAAAATCAAGTTTTAGACCCTC
>CAMCEM010000046.1 GCA_945873755.1 Chitinophaga pinensis
ATAATTGGTATTTATAACAATATATTTTTAAATAAAATAATTACTTTCGCTCCTTCAAAAAAAAGAAGAATTGAATGTTTGATAGAGAGAGACCTAGCTTTGAAGATAGCAATAATGTAACAGTTCAAAGATGTTTTTATGCATACGAATTTGCCAAACCTTATATTACCAATAAAAATACTGCCGATATTGGCTGCGCTGATGGTTATGGCACTCAGTATTTAGCTGATTTTACAACAACTACTATTGGAGTAGATTACAGTGAGGTTACTATAGCTGATGCACGTCAAAAACATACTGCTAAAACCAATTTGACTTTTAAATCGGGTAAAGTTCCACCCATTCCATTAGAAACCGAAAGCGTAGATGTAGTAACTGCATTTCAATTTATTGAACATATTGAGCTACGGAAAGCTTTTATGGAAGATGTTAAACGAGTGTTAAAACCAGGTGGTGTTTTTATTTGTACTACGCCAAATGTAAAAATGAGCATTGCGCGTAATCCATTCCATGTGCATGAATATACTTTTGATGAAATGCAAAAAGAGGCTTCAAGCGTATTCTCAAAAATTGAATTACAAGGTTTGCAAGGCAATGCCGCTGTTAACAAATATTACGATGATAACTCAAAATGGGCAAAGCGCATTTTAATGTTAGATCCGTTGGGTTTACATAAATTAATTCCAGCAAATTGGCTTATTGCACCTTATAATTTTTTAACAAGTTTAATGCGTAAAAATTTAAAAGAAACCAATAACGATACTTTAAAAATAACTACTCAAGATTTTTATTTAACCAAAGATAATTTGGACAAAACTTGGGATATTTACTTAATAGCACACAAATAATTTTAAAAAATTGATTAAATAAATCATGAAAGGTACAGGATTAGCATTAGTAACCCCTTTTAAAGCCGATTTGTCAATTGATTTTGATGCATTGTCAAATTTAATTGAGCACGTAATTACTGGAGGAGTGGAGTATGTGGTAGCTTTAGGAACCACAGGCGAAAGCGTTACTTTAAGTAAAGACGAAAAGAAGCAAGTTTATCAATTTATTCAACAGCAAGTAAAAGGCCGAGTGCAATGTGTGGCTGGTTTGGGTGGAAACGATACTGCTGAGTTAACTGATTATATCAAATCGTTTGATTTTAATGGTTACGATGCTGTACTTTCTGTAAGCCCGTATTATAACAAACCCAATCAGGAAGGAATTTTTCAGCATTTTATGAAAGTGGCCGAAGCCAGTTCAAAGCCAATAGTTTTATACAATGTTCCTGGAAGAACAGGGAGTAACATGACTGCTGAGACAACTATACGTTTGGCAAATGCCAATAGTAAATTTATAGCAGTAAAAGAAGCAAGTGGAAATTCAGAACAATTTATGGATTTAATCCACCAAGCTCCTACTGGTTTTTCGGTAATTAGTGGCGATGATAATTTGACCGTTCCTTTTATTTCAATGGGAATGACTGGAGTAATTTCAGTTATTGGTCAAGCTTATCCTAAAAAGTTTTCTAATATGGTACGTGCTGCTTTGAATAACGATATTGTAACCGCTCGTACTTTGCATTTTGAGTTGTATGATATTATGAAATCTATTTATTTAGATGGAAATCCGGGTGGAATAAAAGCATTATTAAGCTTAATGGGCATTTGTCAAAATATAGTTCGTTTACCATTGGTGCCTGTAAATAATGGTGCTTTCGAAACCATTAAAAAACATTTCAATGAAACTAAAGCTTAATTCGGTTTTATTAATAGTGCTTTTGGTTTTGTTTGCAGCTTGTAATCAAAAACCAAAGGAGCTAAAATTTAGTAATTTTAAAATTGCTAATAAGCAATTTCCAATTGTTGGCGATAGCAGTCGCAGTTGCACTTTTGAGGCGAATATTCCAATTTTTGAGGATGGAAACCAACAATTAATTGATTCAATCAATACTTTTATTGCACAAACATTTTTTGAAAATGAAAGTAAAATTACCGATTTAAAACAATTGGTAAAAGCTGAATCAGATAGTTTTTATCAAAGATATTTACGTGATTTTTCAGAGTTTAGTGAGGCTGATTTTCCGCTTACCTACGATTACAATTTAAGGTTGTCAGTAGCTTTTCATAACGAAAAATATGTAACACTTAAGAACGATAATTACGAATATACTGGTGGAGCACATGGCAATTATGCAACTTTGTACCATGTATTTAATGCCCTAAATGGTAAGCGCGTTTCTATTAACGAATTAGTAGAGGATACTTTAAAATTAGAGCAATTGGCAAAACAACAGTTTTACACATTGAAACAAATTGATAGCACTAAGTCAATTAACGATCAAGGTTATTGGTTTGAAAAAAATGTATTTAGTTTAAACAGCAATTATGGTTTACTAAATGATACCTTGGTTTTTACTTATAATCCATACGAAATTACCGGTTATGCCGAAGGTCAAATTGATTTGAAAATTCCTTTGAGCAAACTAAAATAGAATAAATGGGGAGATTAAGAGGTTTAATCTCCGCACATTTTGCGGTGATTAAGGCGTTTATTCTCCGCACAAATATATATTTAATTATAATACAGCATTTTAAAAATTAAAATTGATTTCGTAATTAGTGCTTCTTCCGCCCGCATTCTCTTTTTTTAGTACGCCTTTTGTAACCATGTCTTGTATATCTCTTAAAGCAGTATCTCCAGAGCATTTACCAATTTTTGCCCATTTCGATGATGTTAATTTTCCTTCAAATCCATCTAATAATTTATTGACAATTTGTAATTGTCTTTTGTTAAATATGGTGGTTTCATGGCGTTTCCAGAACTTTGATTTTAGAAGTATTTTCCCTAAAACTTCGTCAGTATTTTTGAGCGAATTATGCAAGCAATTTAAAAACCAATTGAGCCATTCGGTTATGTTTAAATTTCCCTTTTGCGTTTTTTCTAAAATATCGTAATACTGTTTTCGCTCTTTGCGTATTTGGGCCGACATGCTGTAAAAACGTTGCGCACTTTCATCTGATCTTGCCAAAAGCATATCAGTTAAAGTACGAGCTATACGACCATTTCCATCATCAAACGGGTGTATAGTTATAAACCACAAATGTGCAACAGCCGCTTTTATAACAGGGTCTAATTTTTTTTCAGTATTGAACCACGTAATGAAAGCGCGCATTTCAGGTTCTAATAAATCAGAATGGGGTGCTTCAAAGTGTACTTTTTCTTTTCCCATTGCACCTGATATTACTTGCATTGGACCTGTAGAATCGGTTCGCCATTTGGCAACATTTATTTCATACATGCCACTTTTGCCTAAAGGGAAAAGCGCAGCATGCCAACTAAATAATCTTTTTTTTGAAAGTTTATCAGTAAATTTTTGAGTAGCATCTATCATCATATCTACCATTCCGTCTGTATTTCTATCAGAAGGAACCAAGCCTGATATGTCCATTCCTAATTTGCGAGCTATAGATGAACGAACTTGATCTGCGTTGAGTATTTCTCCTTCTATTTCAGTCGATTTTAGTACATCTAAAGTTAAAGTTTGTAACACAGCTTCGCTTTTTAAGTTAAATCCGATGGCTTCCATTTTACCCATTAATTTGCCTTGCAAATTTCTTACAGCACCCAGCAATAACTGAAGTTCATCGTTGTTCCAGGTAAAGTTAGGCCAATGATTATTTTGATGTATATATGGACTTATTCTCCGCATATTATGCGGTAAATATATTACTTTTTCTCCGCATGTCAATATTTAATTTAAGATAATGTGTTGGTTATAAGATTTTAATGTTTGAAAATTTCAATAAAATCTGTGGCTCATTTCTCCCGATAATTATCGAGAAAGCTTAATGATAAGAAATCAAAAATTAAAAATTTTTTCTGTGAAATCAGTGAAATCTGTGGCATTATGGTTCGGCAGGCTCACCATGACAGATTAGTGAAATCAAAAATCACACATCATAAATCCGTTAGTAATCAATTTCTAATTCAAACAATTGCCTTAATGAAGCTAAATCGGGGTTTTGTTCTACCATTTTATTAAATTTATCTTCAACAGAAAGCGTTTTTATTTCAGGAATAATGGTATTGTCTACAATAAAATCTAATGTAATATTGGTGTTTTTTAAGTTTATTCTTAAATATTGAAGACCATTTAATCGCAGTTCATCACACAAACTTTTTTCGTGATTATTTGCAAATACAACACTAACTTTATTGTTATCATCAACTAGTTTTCTTTCTTTAATAAAGCTTAAACTGCTTTTGTTAATAGTATTTATAAAGCTAATCCAAGTGTTATTTAACTCTTCGTTTGTATAAGCATTGTTTTGAGTTATAACTACATTTTCTGTTGTATTTATTTCCTCATTTTTTTTAGCTTCAATGGCTTCTTGCTTTATTTTTTCGGCAACTTGTTCCTTTTTTTGTGAAATTAAATCCTCTGTTTTTTTACCAAATAAGTTACCCGATTTTGGAAATGAATTTATTCCAAAAGGTTCCGATTTAATTTCGATAGAAACTTTAGGAAAAGGCGGATCATTTAAAATTAACGCTGTAGTGTTTTCGTCTAAACTTTTTTTATTTTCAACTTCAATATTTGTTTCTTTTTTTGAAACAATGTTTTCGGTTATTGCAGAATCAGAAAAATCAACTATTTTTTTTTTAATTCAACCCCATTATTTTGTAGGTTGATATAGGATTGAATATGACTTAATTTCATTAAACACAACTCTACGTGTAGCCTTGAGTTTTTAGATGTTTTGTATTCAAATTCGCATTTGTTTAATAAATTCAAAGCATTCAGCAACAAAGCAGTATTACATACTTTTGCTTGGTCTAAAAACTTGGTAGCAACACTTTGCGAAACTTCTAACAATTTAACAGTATCTGGATGTTTGCAAACCATTAAGTTTCTAATATGCTCACTAAATCCGCCTATAAAATGCAACGCATCAAAACCATTGTTTAATACTTCATCAAATAATAGAAGTAAACCTGCCAAATCTTCATTTAACAATAAATTTACAGCTTTAAAATAATAATCGTAATCAAGAATATTTAAGTTATTAATTACATCTTGGTATTTAATATTATTGCCACTAAAACTTACAATTCTATCAAAAATAGAAAGGGCATCGCGCATAGCTCCATCTGCTTTTAAAGCAATTACATGCAATCCATCTTCATCGGCTGTAATATTTTCTTTTTCACAAATTTCTTTTAATTGTTTTACAGCATCTTCAATTTTTATTCTGTGAAAATCGAAAACCTGACAACGAGAAATAATGGTAGGTAAAATTTTATGTTTTTCAGTAGTTGCTAATATAAATTTAGCATAAGGAGGTGGTTCTTCCAAGGTTTTTAAAAATGCATTAAAAGCCTGAGAGCTAAGCATGTGAACCTCATCAATAATATATATTTTATAAGTTGCTCCTTGTGGTGCATAACGAACTTGGTCAACTAACGCCCTAATGTCTTCAACCGAGTTATTACTTGCAGCATCAAGTTCGTAAATATTAAACGAGCCATTATTGTTAAAAGCATTGCAACTATCGCAGTTGTTACATGCCTCTAATTCTGGAGTTAAGTTAGTGCAGTTTATAGTTTTTGCAAGTAACCTTGCAGAGGTAGTTTTACCTACTCCACGAGGCCCACAAAACAAAAAAGCATGTGCTAAGTGTTTGTTTTTAATGGCATT
Organism: Chitinophaga pinensis; assembly: GCA_945873755.1. GTDB lineage: Bacteria > Bacteroidota > Bacteroidia > UKL13-3 > UKL13-3 > JAAFJM01. Next base: position 5,690 of record CAMCEM010000046.1, read on the forward strand.
TTTCAACGTTTGTACTACATGACTTTGGCCAATAACAGTATCAAAACTTGCCGGACGATATTTACGGGCCGAAACCACAAAATTTTCCATGTCTGCAATTAATTTTATTTTTTTCATATAATAAAATTTAACTGCTAATTGTGGATAAATTGGTGCGTTGGAGTGATGGGGTGAGGGATTTAAGAGTTGGGAAGTGAGAAATGTGATTTGAGATTTGTGATTTGGGATTTGGGAATTGAGCAATAAGCAAAAGACATTTAGCAATTTGATTAAGAATTAAAATAGTTGTCGAAACAACAATTTAGCAACATAACAATTCAGCAATCCAAAAAATCTACCAATCATTAAATCGAAAAATCTCCAAATCTTTAAATCACGAAATCTAAAATTAATTGTACATTCTCCATCTTATACCAAGTCTTAGAGTTGTTAACGCTAAAGGATGGTTAGGAGTGTTATAAAAACCACTACTTTTAAACCAATCTTGGTTCAAGTGTTCGTAGGAAGCAAAAATAATTGCATGTCTTAATTCACCACAAACAAAAACATTTATTAAAGGGTAATTGCCAATTTGTTTATTGTTTTGTAAATAAAATCCTCTGGTTGCTGGGTTATAAGCTTGGGCATAAAAAGCAGTATTGTAAAACACATTAAAACCTAATTGTAAGTTAAGTGCTTTATTAAATATTAATTGTTGAAAATAGTAACGTAAAACAGCACCAAACTCCGGAATTCTTATAAAATCTGCACTCGATTTTTGAAATAATATTTTATTTTCGAAATTAAATTTCCAAAGTTTAAATGTTTTTTCAAGTTCAAATGTTTGAACTAAAGCAACTTTATCGCTTTGAACGGGCTTGGCATCTGTTCCAAAATATACCCAATTCACTAGTAAATTTTGATTAAAACTTAATTTGAAATTGTTTTTAAATAATCTGGTTTCAATAACCCCATTGACATTACTTACATTTATTTTATTAAAACTGTTATTATCCCAATTAAATTGAGTGCTGTTAAAATTTGTAAAAGTAAAATCAGGGGAATATAAATTATTTAAAACCCCACCATTTATTAAAAACCAAGGTGTTTTATACCCAATATCACCACTTATTTTTAAATCGTTTTGTGTATAACCAATTGGCGAATATGCTGCATAACCTTTAAGCGAAATACCAAAATTTTTAAAAGAAATTCGTTCTATTTTTCCTTCAAAAAATACATTGTTATAATATTTTGTATTAGTTTGTATATCGGTATTTAAAAACTGATGTGTGGCAGCAAGTTCTATGAATCGCAGCTCATTAACTCTATCGGTATTGTAAAGCGTGTAAGCAAATTTATTACTTAAAGTTTGAGAGGTTATGGAATCGTTAAAAGTTTTAATTAACCCATTAGGAAAAATAGTTAAGTTGGAATCGCCATTAACCCTAAAATAATAAATTTCATCTTCCAATTTTAAAGTATGGCTAAAATGACCATAACTAATAAATTTGTTAAGAGTATCTTCGTTTTGAATTTTTGTGTACGATTTGCCATAATAAAAATATTGTTTTATATATAAGCTTCGATTTCTGTATCCATTTTCAGATTTATTTAATTTTACATTACCAGTTTTATTGCTCCCTGTTATGGCCTCAAAAGAAGAGTCGCTCACCAATCCTCCGCTTTCTTCATTGTATCCTAAATTCCAAGTTAGGTTGCCAATAAATGCATATTTTTCGTTTTTCGATTGGTAATAAGTAAATGCCTGAGTGTGGTAACTTCCATTTTTTTGACTAAGAAAATTGCCTTTTGAAGTTAGCCTAAAAAAATCAACTCCAAACGACCAACGAGGTGTAATATTAATCCCAATTTTTGTTTTTAAATAAATCAAATCAACACCACCTTGCACATAAGTTAAATCTGTTATGGGCGATTTGGAATTATAATAAGTTCTTTCTTCGGGCTTAAAAAAGAAAATATTCCAAGGGTTTTGAGTAAAATTATAACCAAAGTTTCTGTTACTGCTGAATATTAACGATTGGCTAGCCGAACCAATGTTTCCTAAATCTTGAAACAACCCAAACTTAGCATACATAGGGTGAAACTGTTCGTTTTTAACAATTGAAGTATCCAAAACTTTCCAGTTTTCATGTCTGTTAATATTATTTTCGGTAATGGTAAATGTTCTGTAATTCCTATTAAAAACAGAGGTGTCAATTTGAGCAGTAACAATTTTACAGGTTAAAACAATTTGAGTAAATATTATAATTTTTAAAAAACGAGCCATTTTTATTTATTTATAAAACACAGGTAAGGATTAAAAACATAACCAAAAGCATACCAATATTTCAAAGTGCGAATTAACTTTTTTTATTTAATTATTTTATTGCCAAAGTTCAAACAATTATAAATATTGTTTTCTTAAAATAGTTGTTTGTTTGTGTTTGCTTAAAAGGTGCGTGTTCGTCATCCTGATTCCGGCAAAGCGGATGAAGCAACTTTATAGGGTGTAGTTTATTTTCTGCTCCACATAAAGATGCTTAGTTCCTAAGCATGACCCTGCTTTTGCAGGGTTCGTATTTTTTTCTATGGTCCATGGTCCATTAGCTATCGTCCAGCAGCCAGTCGCCAGCAGCTAGAAGACCCCTTTCAACAAATATCCCAATTTTAAATAAAGTTAAGTTACTTTTGAAAATTATTTGAAAAAAAATTCAAAACATGAAGTTTGAAGAGTACAACATAGCCGATGAAATTAAACGAAGCATATCAGAATTGGGCTTTAGGCGCCCTACTGATATTCAGTTTAAGGCAATTGGCCCTATTTTAAAAGGAGAAGATGTGTTAGGAATAGCACAAACAGGAACAGGAAAAACAGCCGCATTTGCCATACCTATTATTCATAAATTAATTCAAAATAAAAAAAAAGGAAATTATGTAAAATGCTTGGTTTTATTACCTACCCGTGAGTTAGCAATTCAAATTACTGAAGTATTTAAAGCCATTGCCAAGTACACAAATGTTAAAATAGTTTGCCTTATGGGTGGAGTAGGGCAGGATGATCAAATATTTGATTTAACAGTAGGTGCCGATATAGTAATTGCAACACCAGGCCGAATGTTCGATTTGCAAAACCAAGGATATATAGATTTAAGTAGGGTAGAAATAATGGTTTTAGATGAAGCAGATAAAATGCTAGATAAAGGTTTTATTAGAGACATTGAAGACATAAGGAAACGCATTCCTCGAGTACATCAAACCTTGTTTTTTTCAGCTACTATTAATAGGCAAATAAAAACTTTGGCTTACTCAGTAGTAGGAGCAAATCCCATTCGTATTCAAATTTCGCCTAAAAATCCTGTTTCAAAAAATGTAAGTCATTCTCTATCGTTTGTGGAAATGGACGATAAACGTTTTTTTTTAGAACGATTAATTAAAGAAGCTCCTGAAAGTAAATTTTTAGTTTTTGTTCGCACCAAAGTAAGGGCCGAAAGAGTGTATAGCGCAATGCAACGTGTACAAATTGAAACTTTAACAATGCATGGCGACAAAGAACAAGAAGATAGATTAGCCGTAATGAACGATTTTAAAAGTGGCAAAGTAAACATACTTATTGCTACCGATTTAAGTGCGCGAGGTATTGATATTGACAATGTTGATTATGTAATTAATTACGATTTACCCGATTTACCTGAAAATTATATTCACCGAGTTGGAAGAACCGGTAGGGGAGTTAAATCGGGCAAAGCGGTTTCTTTTTGTAGCACCGAAGAAAAAACTTTACTAAAAGATATTGAAGATTTTTTAGGATACGAAATTAATAAACTAGAAATTGACAAAGAAACCTATATAGAAACTTTAGACTACAGCGATGATGGAAACAAAAACTGGAAAGCGCTTATGAAAGATGCCGAAAAGTTTGATAAATCTATTATTAAAAAAGTTAAGAAAAAGTAGTGAAATGTTAAAAAACTCTAAATTTTAAACAATTCAATATTTATTCAAATTAATCTTTAGTTTTGTTAAACAATTTTATAATTCAACAGCATGAAAAAATTTATATTCTTTTTATTAATGGCATTTGCCTCACTAATTATTTTACAATCGTTTGGTGTTACTGGCTTAGGTAAAAGAGATGGAACAGAACCAGGTTATACAGGCTCTCCAGGCGATACATTAAAAAATTGTACCGCTTGTCATGGTGGTTCAGCTACCAATGTTTCTGGTTGGATTACTTCAACTATTCCTTCTACAGGTTATGTGCCAGGAAATACTTATTTAATAACAGCAACTAATACAACCATTGGCCACAATAGGTTTGGTTTCTTAGTTTCACCACAAGCTGAAAATGGAAATTTGCTAGGAACTATGGAAGTAATAGATACCACACAAACTAAATTAATAGGCAATAATAAATATGTAACTTACAGGGCACCTGGTGTTTTCTCACAAGATTCCAAATCATGGACTTTTAATTGGACAGCGCCAGTTACTGGCACAGGAGATGTTGTTTTTTATGGTGCATTTAACTCCAATCATGATGGGCATAAAGGAGGAGATGTTACCCAACTTTCAACTTTAAGGGTTAAAGAAAATGGAACTACATATACCAACAGCATTGAAAAAAGCATTGATTTTAATATGTTTCCAAATCCTGTAAAAAACAGTTTTACAATCAACTTTAATTTAAATAAAAATACTTTAGTACAAGTTAGTTTGTTCGATTTGTCTGGCAAAAAAGTGAGCGAGCTATTGAATAAACATATGAATGGTGAAGTAAGCCAACAATTCGATTTATCAGGGGTTGAAAACGGAATTAAATTTGTAAAAATTCAAATTGGAAGTGAGTTTTTTAACAAAAGAATATTAGTTAATAACTAATTACTTTTCAAGTAATCTTTGTTTTCAATCATTGAAATCAAATAGTCTATTTCTACCTTTATTAATGATTTTAAGTTTAAGTATTTGTAATTATTAAAATCACTCAGTTTTTCAATTTCAATACTCAAATTTGCCAATTGATTAAAACAAACTGAAAGCGATGTTCCTTTTAATTTATGAATGTGCGATTTTACTCCATTTACATCTTTATTTATAATTAATTCATTTAATTTAGGTATAAAATCAATTAAATATCTTGATGTCATTGCCATTAATTGATTCAAAAGTTCAGCATCGTTTTCTATTCTATCCAGGAGCTTTTCTAAATCAAAATGTTTATTTTTAATTATTTCAACAAAATTAACTTTCTTAAAATATATTTTGTCATTGCTATCAAACCATTTATTTATGCAATTTTCTATGGTTTTACTTATTATAGGCTTACTTATAAAGTCGTCCATCCCTGCGTTTAAACACCTTTCTTTTTCCCCTTCAATTGATCCTGCTGTTAATGCAATTATTGGAACTTTTCCATCGGTTTCGAATTTTCGAATTTCATTTGCAGCTCTGTAACCATTCATTTCAGGCATTTGAATATCCATAAAAATTAAATCAGGTTTATTTTTTATAAAAATAGATATTGCTTCAAGTCCGTTAGTAGCTATTTGAATATTTATATTTGAAATAAATGCTTTTAAAATGTTGTTTAAAAGCATAACATTAGTTTCGTTATCTTCAACTATTAAAACATTTATATTTTCTACTTCGCTTTCTATATTTTTATTAAAATTATAGTCTGTTTTATTTTCAATTTCTTCGTTTTGAATTTTAAACATACTTTCAATTAGTTGAACTTTATTAAAAGGTTTAACTAAAATTTCGTTAACTCCAATTTCTTTACATTTATAATTTAAACTTTCATCATCGTTGCTATTACTCATTAAAATAATAGGCAATTCTTTATTTGAAATTTTTAATCGGCTTCTTATGTTAATTATTGTTTCAATGCCATCAATATAAGGCATATGGTAATCCAATAAAATCAAGTCATATTTATTGTTTTCATTCAACTTTTCAAGAGCCTCAATTCCATTTTTTGCTTCATCTATTCTAAAAAATTTTTCAGGTAATAATTCTTTTAAAATTTTCCTATTTCTTAAATTATCATCTACAATAAGTATTTTAAAAAAATGATTTAAACTATGCCAATTAATTGCCAAATCAACGTTTTCATTCGATTTAATTTGAAATTTAAACTCACTACCACTTCCTAAAGTAGTGTTTAGTTCAATTTTTGAATTTAATATTTGTAATAATTTTTTCGAAATAGTAAGTCCTAAACCTGTTCCCTTAAATTTTCTCGATTCAGAGGAATCTTCTTGAACAAAAGCTTCAAAAATCTTTTCTTTATTTTTTTGATTGATTCCAATACCGGAATCTTTTACTTTAAATTCAATTATTCGTTCATTATTTTCTTCTAATTTTATTGCATTTATTTCAAGTTCTACTTCACCTTTTTCAGTAAATTTAATTGCATTTCCTAATAAGTTTATTAAAACTTGCTCTATTTTAACTGCATCTGATTTAAAATTTAATGGAACCGAATCTGAAATATTTAATATTAACTCAATTCCTTTTTCGTGTGCTTGATATTTTACAACATCTATTATTTTCGAGCTAAAATTATAAATATTTATTTCTTCATAAAACGGTTCTAATGTTCCAGATTCAATTTTCGAAAAATCTAAAATATCGTTTATTACACTCAATAACGATTTTGTTGATTTTTGAACTGTATTTATATACTGAGCTTGAGTTTCATCTAGTTTAGATTTGAGTAATAATTCAATAAAACCAATCACGCCATTTAAAGGGTTTTTTAATTCATGACTCATATTTGCTAAAAAAGCGTTGTTCATTTTAGTGTTTTTTTCACCTAATTCTGAAGCATTTAATGCAATTTTTTCAGCATTTTTTTGTATTGTTACATCATTTACTACGCCAATAAAACGGTATGGTTTGTTACTGTTATTTAATAATAATTTCGATTTAATATTTAATATTTTTAAATTTATTTCTCTATCAAATACTTTTATTTCAATGTCTAAATCAATATTTTTTTTAATTGAATTTTCAATACAATTATTTAGTTCCCTAAAGTCTTCATTTGATAGTTTTTCTTTTAAAATTTCTATTGGAGAAAATATACTGTTATTAGGAACTTCAAACAATTTATATACTCCTTCATCCCAAATATTTTCATTTGTTTTTAAGTCTATTTCCCAAATGCCTTTATTAGAAATTTTATCTATTACATGGTAACGTTCAAGTTCAATCGAATTTGATTGTTCAATTTCTTTACTTTTAGTTATATCTTGAACATAGCCATTCCAAATAATTCCATCTTCTATTTTTGTAGGATTCGAATCTGCAAATATCCATTTAAAATTACCTTCTTTATTTAAAATTCTAAACTCAACCGACCATTTAGCCATTTTTTTTGTTGAAATTTCGAATGATTTTCTAAAGTAATCTAAATCTTCAAGATGAATGTTTTCCAGCAATTTAAGCATATCGAAATGTGCAGGTTCAACATTTAAAATAGAAACTAATTTATTGGAATAATAAGGAAAACTTAAATGGCCATTTACTGATAATTTTAATTGAAAAACACCTATCGGTAAATTATTTATTACCGAAAATGTATTTGTGGCATTTTCATCTGTATATAATTTACCTTTTTCTTGCGCTTCTTGTCCCATGTTTTATCAATATTTAATTTAATTAAAATTGATTTCAATTTTTTGTAGTGGTAACAAATTTAATAAAAAATTGTGCTCTATTACATTATTTAATAAATATTTCAAAAGCTTTGTTTGCTTGCTCTTTTAACATATATAAACCGTTGGTTATTTTTGCTCCATTTGTAGCGCATATCTTTAAAAATAATGTTTGGTTTGGTAAATATATTAAATCAAAACAATAGTGATTTGAGCTTATGTGTTGGTATGGAATTGAAGGAAATTGCTCTTCTCTTGGTTTCATGCCTAAAGGAGTGGTGTTTATTACTAGTAAATGTTCATTAATTATAGTTTCGTTTAAATGTTCATATTGTATACAAAATTTATTATTTTGAGTACTAACCAATGTAAAATCAAGTTGCATTTTTTTTAATATAAACTGTATTGCTTTCGATGCTCCTCCATTTCCTAAAACCAAAGCTTTTGATTTAAAATTTAGTGGTAAAAATTGTTTCAAGGCTTTTTCAAAACCAAATGCATCAGTGTTGTATCCTGTTAAGTATATTTTGCTTAAATTTCTTTCTATTTTTATACAATTTACTGCATTAATTTCATGGGCAGTTGTATCTATTTTATTCAAAAACTGTAAAACACTTTCTTTAAACGGAATGGTTACATTAATACCTGTTAAATGGGCATTATTTTTAATTAATAATGGCAATTCATTTATGTTTTGTAGTTCAAAATTAAAATACTTGTAGTTAAAATTATTTTGAATAAACAATTCTGAAAAGTAGTTTTTTGAAAATGAATTTTTTAAATTATTTCCTATTAAACCAAATTCTTTGTAATCATTTAACATGCTATTATTTTGGTGTATTTATTACATCACCTATAAAATTTAATATTTCTTTTTTGCCTATTTCCTTAACTGCCGAAGTTTCAAAACAAGTGGGCAAAGCAGCCCAATCGAGCAATAAGGTTTCTTTAAATTTTTCTATATTTTTTGCCGATTCTATTTGTTTTAATTTATCTAATTTGGTAAATACTAAAACAAAAGGGATGCCCATTTGTCCTAACATATTTATAAATGAAATATCACGGGTTTGTGGCTCTATTCTGCAATCTATTAATACAAAAATACATTGCAATTCTGTTCTGTTTTTTAAATATTCAATTAAAACATCTTCCCATTGAACCCTTAATGTTTTACTACGCTTTGCATAACCATATCCGGGTAAATCAACCAAATGCCATTTTTTATTTATTAAAAAAAAATTGATACTTACTGTTTTTCCGGGAGTAGCCGATGTTCTAGCCAAATCTTTTCTATTAACAAGCATGTTAATTAACGATGATTTACCTACATTACTTCTTCCTATAAATGCAAATTCGAGTAAATTACCTTTGGGGCAACCAGCTATATTTGATGCGGCTAATTTAAATTCAGCAGATTTTATTTCCATTATTGCAAAAGTGCATTTATTAATTCATCTAAAAAATTTAAAACAAAAAAACCACCAGTTCAGTACTGATGGTTTTGTATTTTTTATATATGATATTAGTATCTGCGTGGTCCTCTGTCGTTGTTGCTTCTGTTTCCAAAACCTCCTCTTCCTCCTCCGCCTGATCCTTCTGCTTTTGGACGTGCTTCAGTCACGTTTAAAACTTTACCAACATGTTCTGTTTGGTTTATTTTTTCAATTGCTTCGATTGCCTCTGTGTCGTTTGTCATTTCTACAAATCCAAACCCACGCGATCGGCCAGTTTCGCGATCTAAAATAACTTTGGCTGAGGTTACTTCACCATAACCTTCAAATAATTGTTGTAGTTGTTCGCTAGAAACACTGTAATTTAAGTTTGCAACGTAAATGTTCATTTAATTTTAAAATTTTGATGTTAGTTTTTTTAAGCTTTTTGCTTTATATAATTACAAGGGTACAAAATTTAATTTATATTTTCCAAAAAATTTATTATTATTTTCTTTTACTCCAAACTGTCTGATATTAATAGTATTAGCATTTGTTTTAAGTGCTTTTCAATTGTTATTTAATAGTTGTTTTTAAGTTAAATTTTTGTTTAAGCACATAATTCTGTACTTTTGTTTTCAAGATGTTATTAACATAATTAATTAATTTTATATAATGGCAATATTTAATACAAACAAAAACCAAACATTTAATCCTCAGGAAATAAATATTATTAATGCTGGAACTAGTATTAATGGCGATATTTCTTCGGAAGGCGATTTGAGAATTGACGGGAATATAACTGGAAATATATCAGTTAAATCGAAGTTGGTTTTAGGAGCAAGTAGTAAAATTAATGGAAATGTTAAAGCTGCAAATTGCGATGTGCAAGGCAATGTAAATGGCAATTTAATAGTTGAAGACTTACTGTCGGTAAAAGCTACAGCTAAAATATTTGGTGATATTACTTCCCAAAAATTGGTAATTGAAGCAGGTGCAGAGTTTAACGGTAATAGTCAAATGGGAGTGAGCAAAACGTCTAATGGTATTCAAAAACCGTCAAATACAATAAATGTAAAACCTGCCGTTACAGCTGAATAAATTTTACAAAATTAAAAAACTTAAAAGGCGTATATTTTTACGTCTTTTTTTATGAATAAATATGCAATTATTTTTCAATCCTAATTTAAATAATAATACTGTTGAGCTTCCTGAAGATGAATCGAAACATTGCGTGAGAGTGTTGCGTAAAAAAATTGGCGATGAAATAATTTTAATTGATGGTAAAGGCAATAAAGCTACCTGTAAAATTATAGATGACAACCCTAAAAAATGCAAACTTGAATTAGAAAATAAAGTTAGTTTCCCTAAAAATAAAATAGGTATACACATTGCCATTGCACCAACAAAAAACTTTGATAAAATGGATTGGATGTTGGAAAAATGTACTGAAATTGGGGTGAGCGAAATTACTTTTATTGAAACAGAAAACTCAGAAAGAAACAAAGTGAATTTGGAACGTTGTGATAAAATTTTAATTCAATCAATTAAACAAAGTAAACAATATTGGCTTCCAAAATTAAATGAAATTATTTCTTTTAAACAGTTTGTTTTGAGCAATAAAAACAATGATTCAAATTGTATTATGGCTTGGTGTAATGAGCATACAATAAATATTAATAATACAATAAATTCTCAAAAATCTACGCTTTTATTAATTGGACCTGAAGGCGATTTTACTGAGTTAGAAGCTAAAATGGCATTGGATAATAATTTCAAAACCATTTCATTAGGACAAAATATTTTACGTACCGAAACTGCTGCAGTATATGCCTGTGCGGTAATAAATAATATGATACAGTTATGAAAAATATATTACTGATTTTTTTATCAATTGTAGTATTAAAAACAAATGCTCAAAACGATACTACATTTTATAATAAAAAGTATAATTATAAAAGTTATATCATTCCAGCCTCATTAATAGTTTATGGCTTAACCACTTTTAATAACAATGGTTTTCCAAGTAGTATTTCAGTTAAAAGTTATAGGAATGAAAACTTCAAAGATTTTAATAATATATCGGATGATTATATTGCTTTTGCACCAGGTTTAATAATGCTTGGCCTCGATTTATTTAAGGTAAAAAGTACAAGTAATTTTGCAAATCAATCGGCTATAACTGCCAAAAGTATAATACTAACCTTGGGAGTGGTAAATCTTTTAAAATACAGTACCCAAGTATTACGTCCTGACGGTTCTGCGAAAAATTCATTTCCCAGCGGACATACTTCTTTTGCGTTTACTTTAGCTGAGGTGTTGCATCAAGAATTTAAAGACAAACCGTTTATTTATATTTCGGGATATGCACTTGCAACAACTGTAGGTGCCATGCGAATTTTAAATAACCGCCATTGGTTTACCGATGTAATGGTTGGCGCAGGAATTGGAATGGCTGCAACTAAGTTAATTTATGCCACACATCAATACAAATGGAAAATGAATAAAGGAGGTTTTTTACCAATTATTGGCGGTAATCAAGCAGGATTTATTTATCAATTTTAGGATATCAACATGAATTTATTTAAACTAATGAAAAATTTAGTAATTGTTTTTATTGGGTTTTGTTTTTCTTGTACTTCAAATGAAAGTTCAACATCCAACAATTTAAATTTAGATAAAATCTCTCAATCAAGATCTTTGTATGAACGATATTGTCTTGAAAGTTTTTGGAAGGGTTATGATACTTTAAATTTGAAAAAAATAACTGATTTTAAAAATTCCTTAATGTGTTTCCGAAGTATTCCAATAAAATTTTTTGAAATGAAACAATTGCGAAATGTTGAATTAGACACTGAAGTAAACATGGATACTTTACAAAGTAATATTTCAAATTTAGTTTTTTTAGAAACGTTAATTATAACTAAATCAAATCTCAAAAATTTACCAAAAGAAATAGGGACACTTAAAAGACTTCGAAAACTAACTATTGCTTGGGGTCGCAGTTTAGTTGAAGTTCCACCTGAAATTGGAAATTTAACAAATCTTGAAGAGTTAGATTTATTTAGAAATAATTTAACAAATTTACCTAAAGAAATTTCCAACTTAAAGAAGTTGAAATTATTAAAACTTGGAGAAAATAACTTTAGTGATTTTGAAAGAAATAAAATAGTTAAGGCATTACCTAATTGCAAAATTTATTTTGATTATTTACCCTAATAAAGTAATAGAGATAATAACTAACAAAGGTTTTTTACCAATTATTGGCGGTAATCAAACTGGATTTATTTATCAATTTTAAGGTATTAAAAAGCTTGTCGCAACATTGCGAGGCCAAAATCCACATGTAAGAAAGCTTGTTGCATAACTGCGAGAAGGATTTTTAAACAAAAAAAGTTTGTCGCAACATTGCGAGGTCAAAATCGACATGTAAGAAAGCTTGTCGTATATCTGCGAGAAGGAATTTTAAGTAAAAATTTAATATTTAATGACAAGAATAGTAATAAAAAAAATTGAACCACATAGTAAACATAGCCTATAAACTATGTAATCTATGTATCTATGTGGTTTATTTTATTAAATAATAGTAGTTCCTTGCCTTTGCATGTGTTTAACGAAGTGTCACCAACAAGATTTTTGCCATTGCAGGCATCCTTCGCCCTTGTTGGTGTTTAGCGAAGCGTCACCAACAAGATTTTGCCATTGATTGCATTCATGTTTGAAATTATCTAAACATCCGTTTCATTCAAAAACAATACACTGTTTTCAATGTCATCGTGTAAGAATCTATCTTTGGTTACAAATGGAACTAATTTACGGTAAGCAGCTATATATGTTTCAATTTTTGAAGCACTTTTTAGCGGACGTCTGAACTCCAAAGCTTGGCTCGAATTCAATAATTCTATTGCCACAATTCGCTCTAAATTTTTAACTACACGTAAGCATTTTGTTGCAGCATTTGCACCCATACTTACATGGTCTTCTTGCCCGTTACTACTCACTATCGAATCAACCGAAGCAGGCGTACATAATTGTTTATTTTGACTCACTATACTTGCAGCAGTGTATTGTGGAATCATAAAGCCAGAATTTAAACCAGGATTACTTACTAAAAATGCGGGTAAATTCCTTTGTCCTGAAATTAATTGATACGTTCTACGTTCAGAAATACTGCCTAATTCGGCCAAAGCAATGGCTAAAAAATCTAAATGAATGGCCAATGTTTGTCCATGGAAATTACCACCTGAAAGTATCAAATCTTCATCAGCAAAAACATTAGGATTATCGGTAACAGCATTTATTTCGGTAGTAAATATTTTATTGATGTGTTCAATGGCATCTTTACTTGCACCATGCACTTGTGGAATACACCTAAAAGCATATTGATCTTGAACTTGCACTTTATGTTGCTTTGCAATTTCAGAATCAGCTAAATTTTCTAGTATTTTTTTAGCAGTTGCTATTTGTCCTTTATGCGGACGAACATCGTGTAATAAATGATGGAAAGGCTCTAATCTACAATCAAAAGCATCAATTGAAATGCTTGCAATAAAATCGGTTTTGTTTAAAAGTTGATTGGCTTTTATTAAACAATAAACACCATAAGCACTCATGAATTGTGTACCATTTATTAATGCCAAACCTTCTTTACTTTTTAAAGCAATTGGTTTTAAATTATGCTCTTCTAGTACTAATTTCGAATTTCGAATTTCGAATTTCGAATTTTGTAGTACATAGACTCTTCCCTCACCAATTAATGGCAAACTTAAATGAGCCAAAGGTGCTAAATCTCCACTGGCGCCTAACGAACCTAATTCAAAAACTACTGGTAAAATATTGTTGTTAAAGAAATAAATCAATCGTTCAACGGTGTCTAATTGGGCAGCAGAATGGCCATACGACAAGGATTGAACTTTTAACAACAACATGATTTTAATAATTTCATGTGGCACCAAATCGCCCGTTCCGCAAGCATGACTCAACAATAAATTTTCTTGCAATTGTACCAAGTTCTCGTTACTTATTTTGGTGCTATGCAATGAACCAAAACCAGTATTGATACCATAAATTGGTTGGTCGTTATTAGCTAGTTTTTCGTCTAAATAAGTTCTGCATTTTACAATGCGCGCTTTGGCATCATCACTTAATTTTATTTGCTTGTTATTAGCAATAATATCTTGAATTTCTTCAATGTTTATTTGGTTAGTTATTTCGTACATTTTTATATAGTTTTTAGTACTTAGTTTTTAGTTTCTTAGTTCTGTTACAAAACATCTCAAAGCAATCGTTTCAACAAGCTCAACGACCAATTTTTTGTAATTTTCTAATCTTCCAACCTTGTAATCTTTCAATCTTGTAATCTTTCAATTATCTCTTCAATGGTCAATTCTTCCTGAAATCCAGTTGCTAGGTTTTTGAATTTTAAAGGTTGGTTTTCGGTATAAATAAGTGCGTAGGGAATTGCTTTGCTGCTGGCATATTTAATAGGCTTTTCTAAAGGTTTTTTTACATTTATTTTTTCCGAATAAATCTCCGATGCAATGCCCTCATTTCTTAACTTATTTAATAATTGTAATACAGGCGCTAATTCAATGTTTTCAATAGAATCATTGGCACAAATTAACACTTTGCTGCTGCCTTGTGATAATGTTTCAGGGAACAATTTTAGTTCCTCAATTACATCATATATTCTATCTAATCCAAACGATATTCCAACTCCAGAAACGCCATCTAATCCAAAAATTCCAGTTAAGTTATCATATCTTCCGCCACCACCAATGCTGCTTCTTAACGAACCTTCCATGGCTACCACTTCAAAAATACAACCTGTGTAGTAGGAGAGTCCTCGTGCCAATGAGAAGTCTGTTTTGAGAATTGCAGAATTGTTAAATGGTTGAATTGTTTTATAAATAAAAACTAACTCTTCTATTCCTTTTAACCCTTCCGTTGAATTTTGTAATTTTACTTTTAAAACTTCCAACATTTCTGTCTCGGTTCCTTTAATGGTAATGATATCAAATAGCGTAGCAATTTCTATTTCAGTAAAATTCAATTCAGTTAACTCTTTACTTACACCTTCTTTGCCAATTTTATCTAATTTATCTATTGCTACCGCAATGGTATTTAAATGTTCAATTCCTTTAACAACTTCGGCTATTCCAGCTAATATTTTTCTGTTATTAATTTTAATCTCAACCCCAACACCTAAACACTTAAACACTTCGTTATAAATGTTTATCAAATCTAATTCGTGTAACAAACTATCGCTTCCAACCACATCGGCATCGCATTGCCAAAACTCGCGGTAACGACCTTTTTGTGGCCTATCGGCACGCCAAACAGGCTGCATTTGATAGCGTTTGAAAGGAAAAGTTATTTCATTTCTATTCATCACCACATAGCGGGCAAAAGGAACTGTTAAATCGTAACGTAACCCTTTTTCAGTTATAGAATTATTGAACTCATTTTGATTTCGAATTTCAAATTTCGAATTTCGAATTTTTTCAAAAGTTTCACCTGAATCTAAAATTCTGAATAGTAGCTTATCACCTTCATCACCATACTTTCCAGTAAGCGTGCTCAGGTTTTCCATGGTGGGCGTTTCTATTGGCATAAAGCCATATTTTATAAAAACTTTTTCAATGGTATTTAAAATATATTTTCGTTTAGCTACTTCCTCAGGGCCAAAATCGCGGGTACCTTTGGGAATACTTGGTTTTTCTTTTGCCATAATATTTAGCAAAGTAAAGGTACTACTTTCAAGTTTACAACATTTAGTATTTTTTCTTAAGTTAATACCGCAATGATTTTTGTAAAAGACCAACCTCACTTTGTGTAATAGTAAAACAACTATCAAATCGGTATTTACTCACGCTAATTAGCTCATATGCGTCAAGCTAAGGAAAACTCCAAAGGAGTTTAATATCAATAGCCACCAGTGGAACTGGTGGTTAAATGTGTGGATAAACACAACGAAAATCCCGAAATTCTTGCGCAAAGCCTTTGGCTTTATGCAAGAATT
>CAMCEM010000047.1 GCA_945873755.1 Chitinophaga pinensis
AAGGCATGTCCGAGTTGTAACAGATGCTAGTTATCCAAGAAAAACTGGATATATTCAAAAGGGTTCTAATTTTAATAGTACAAACGATTATATTTACATAACTAGACGAGATGAATTAGCAACAATAAGTCCGGGAAATCTTCAAGCAACTTATGATATTGTTGGACATGAATTTACACATGGTATTATAAAAAATACTAGCCCTCTTCCAAATGAAATGATTTCAGGTGCAATTGATGAATCTTTTTCAGACATTTTTGGTTTTATGATAGAAAGGTATATGAATAATGGAATTATTAGAAATTGGACAATTGGTGAAGATTGCGGAACAATATCTAGAAGTATGTCTAATCCCAATTCTTATGGTGGTGCTTCTTTTTATATGCAACAAAATTTTTGGAAAAATCCATTAAACACAAGTTTTGATTTTGGAGGTGTTCATTATAATTGTGGTGTTCAAAATAAATGGTTTAATTTATTAAGTATGGGTGGTAGCCAAATAATAAATGGTCAAACAAGGGTTTGTGGAGGCATAGGTGCAGATAAAGCAGCAAGAATTGCATATCAGGCACTTATCAATACTACAAGTTATTCTGGAAGTAATACGACTTTTGATGCTGTAAGAGCCAACACTATATTAGCAGCAGTTCAATTGTATGGTATGTGTAGCAACGAGTATAATCAAACGAGAGCAGCATGGTATGCAGTTAATGTGGGTCCGAATATTATACCTTGTTTTATAAATAACGGTGGTAATGGTGGAACTATGAATAAAACTAGTTTGAATGAAAATGAATCAAAAATAATTTTAAATAAAATTTTACTATTTCCAAACCCTTCTTCTAATTATATAACAATTGTAACTGAGGAGTTAAATAAAAACTTAAATATTAACGATGAATACAATGTAACTATAGTGGATGTTAATGGTAAATCTGTTTTTATTGATTCTTACAAGGATATTAGTAATTTGAGTATAAATATTGAAGGTTTAGAAAGCGGTATTTATTTCGTTAATATTAATTCAAACCATTGGAGTAAAAATCTTAAATTCGTTAAAAAATAATATATTGAGATGTTTAATTTTTTTAATTTTTATAGTTTGGGCGCACTTTTCTTGCGCCCAAACTATAAATAATTACAAACATAAGTTTGTAAATCAAGTTGAATATGGTATTAATTTTATGCATCTATATAATAATTTTAATGATAATTATGATGCTACTGGTGATTTATTAAGATATAAAAGTACAATTCTTTGGAATACTAATTTTTTTTTAGGATATAAATTTATTATTAAAAACAAACATATTATAAAATTGAGTTCATCTGTTTTTCAGGCTACCATAACTAGTTTAAAAAACAATAGTAACGATTATAAAATAAGTTTTTCCTCTAATTTTTACAGTTTAGGTTATGGATACAAATTACCTATAAAAAAAGTTACTTTAGCTATTTTTGGTTTATTAAACTATAGAAAAGAAACTGGAGAGGGGGCATTAGTTAACTATTACCAAGGTCAATTGTTAAGTGAAGGAACATATGCCTTTTTGGATTATAATTCACTTTGGGGTTTTGGAACTGGTTTTGAATTGGAATATTTTTTTTCTAAGAATATTGGTATCGGTTTAAATTCTTTTTTAAATGTATTTCCAAATGAAAACGCTTCCTTTTACCTCGACCAACTTAATGGCTATAAGGCTTCTAATGAATTTAATAGTCGAAATTTGCCTAATTCTTATTTTATTAATTCAACAATGAAATTAATTTATAAATTTAAACTACCTAGTTTATATTCTAAAAGTAATAAATAAACTTACTTAACCAAATTTACCAAAGCCATTTCTAATCCTTTTTTCAGTAAACCCGAATGTTTTGGATTGAATTGATGTAATCGCATCATGGCTTGCCAAATTACTTTTGATGAATCTTTAAAAATTGCTTCATCGGTTGTATCCACTTCATCGTTGCTTTGGCAGTAAGCAAATACACGTGCCATTCCACAATTAGCAATAAAATCAGGTATTACAGCCACTTTATCATCAGTATAATTGGCAATTGGGCCCATAAAAATTTCTTCATCAGCAAAAGGTACATTGGCACCGCAGCTAATTACCTCCAAATCATTATCAACCATTCTATCCACTTGCTCTTTGGTTAACAAGCGCGAAGCAGCAGCAGGCACAAATATTTCAGCACCTAAATCCCAAATTTTAGCATTTACTTCTTCGTAGCTCAACATATTCGGGTGTACCAAAGTGTTGCCTTGTTTATTTAAAAACAGGTCTTTTATTTCCTCTTTAGTAAATCCAATATTATTTATCAATCCGCCATTTCTATCAATAATTCCAACTACCATAACGCCATACAAACTTAGGTAATAAGCTGCCGCAGCACCTACATTTCCCCAACCTTGAATAATAGCACGTTTCATGGTAATATTTCCACCCCAAATTCCGTAATAATGGCGCACTGCTTCAGCTACTCCAAAACCTGTAATCATATCGGCAGTTACTAGGTTTTTATCATTTGCTGGAATAAAACGCAAGTCGGTTAATTTTTTTGAAACACCTTCGGTTAAATTAGCAATTCGTTTTTTAGTTGAAGCTGCATCAACTTTAAAATGGCCATTCACCACTCCTTCTTGTGGATGTAATAAACCTAATTTTTCAGTTATAGGAATTACCTCGTGTATTTCATCTACGTTTAAATCGCCACCTGTACCATAATAAGTTTTAAGTAAAGGCATCACTGCTTTATACCAACGCTCTAAAACTCCTTTTTTTCTTGGGTCGGCTGGGTCAAAGTTTATTCCTGATTTAGCTCCTCCAATAGCAGGGCCGGCAATGGTAAATTTTATTTCCATTGTTTTAGCCAACGAGGTTACTTCGTGTTTGTTTAAACCTTTACGCATGCGCGTTCCGCCTCCTGCAGCTCCTCCGCGTAATGAGTTTATTACTACCCATCCTTCCGCTTCGGTTTCTGTATCTTTCCATTCAAAAACTATTTCAGGTTGTTTGTCTTCGTATTTTTTTATTAATTTATCTAATTGCATATTAGTTCTTAGTTTATAGTTCTTAGTTGAAAGTTGTTTGTATTAATTTATTAATCTTTTTAATTTTTCAATCTTGTAATCTTTTAATAAGTTTACTAAAATTTCCGTGCAAAGCGCCACCCATGCTGTCTGTTTTTGATCCGGTTACTGTTTTTAAAATGTTTATCTCATTCTTTATTCTTAGCACACCCAAAAAAGCAAATATCAATGCTTCTTTGAAATTAATAATTTTCGAATTTGGAATAATAATTTCAGTTTTTGTTTTGTTTTTTATGTTATTTATTAAAAATGAGTTGAAAGCTCCACCACCTGTTACAAGTACATTTTCAATATTATTAGTATTTAAAACTGTTGCAATTTGCATTGCAATATGTTCGCTCAATGTAGCCATTTTATCAGCTAACAAAATATTTTCAAAGCCATTTAAAATTGGTAAAAACTGATTGTTAACCCATTCTATTCCAAGCGATTTTGCTCCTTGTTTTTTGTAAAAATCTATATTATTAAAAGCTAAAAGCAATTCATTATTTATAGTTCCATTTGCAGCAATTTCACCTTCATTGTCAAAAGGTAAATCAAGTTCGTTTGCCAATAAATTCATTACCATATTACATGGACAAATATCGAATGCTTTGCTTGTTTCTTTAAAACTAATATTGGCAAAGCCGCCTAAGTTTAAGCAGGCATTGTATTCACTAAATAAATATTTATCGCCAATAGGAACCAACGGAGCACCTTGTCCACCTAATTGCACATCAATTGTTCTAAAATTATTAATTACGGGTAAATTAGTTTCAGCATTTATTCCTGCTCCGCAACCAATTTGTGCAGTAAATCCACTTTCGGGCTGATGAAAAATAGTATGTCCGTGAGAAGAAATAAAATCTACTTCAAGATTATTTTCATCAATAAATTGTTTGGTAATTTTACCTAAATACCTACCATAAAAAGCATCGGTTTTGGGGTATAAATGAATGGGTTGTTTGTGCAATTGCGATAAGCGTACCATCCAATTATTATCGTAGGGAATAGTTTTGGCTTCTTTAATATCAAAAATCCATTTATTATTTTCATAAATAAATTCGCAAAAGACAATATCCACTCCATCCATCGAAGTACCACTCATTAAGCCTATTACATTGTTTTTATTCACCTACTTATTTTATGAAATGTGGCGCGAATATATTATAAATATAGCTTTAATTATTATATTAAATTATAAAAAATTATATTCATTTTAAATGCTTTTTAAAGTTTTAATATTTTTTTTAAAATATTAATTTATAGGTTATAAAACACATTTTAATTAACAATCATTTAACACAATAGTTAAATTTTAGAAATATTTTTGCAGCAAACTATAATTAATAAAAAATGAAAAATTCTACTTTTACAAAAAGTTTAATTTGTGCAGTTTTGTTGCTTTTGTCTTTTGGCATTAAAGCACAAACCACACTTAGCGTTCGTGTGAATCAAGCATCTGATGACCACGAAGAGTATTTATCGGGTGGAAACCCCAACACTGGTAAAATAATTGGAAACCTAGATATTGGTAGTTCCGATTTAGAGTTTGGTTGCGAAAGTGCAGCAGGTGATTCGCAATTGGTAGGTATGCGTTTTAACAATATTACCATACCAAAAGGTGCTATTATTTCAAAAGCATACATACAGTTTACTGTTGATGCTACTGGAAAAAACACCAATCCTTGTATTGTTTATTTACAAGCTGAAGCAACTGACAGTGCTCATACTTTTAGCGATACCATTCGTTATGGACTTTCAACACGTGCTAAATTAGCCGATTCTATAAAATGGACTGTAAGCAATGGAGGCACTTGGAATGTAGTTGGTTCAGCAACTGCTGACCAAAGAACTCCTAATTTAGCTGCTTTTGTGCAATCATTAATTGGACGCAATGGATGGAAATCGGGAAATTCAATGGCATTTTATTTGTTTGGTAGCGGAACACGCGAAGTAGAAGCTTTTGATGGTGATGCACCTAAAGCTCCTCAATTAGTAATTGAATATTTTATGCCAGTTACAATAAGTAGCAGAATTGCAGCTGCAAGCGATGATTTAGAGGAATATGTTTCAGCTGGAAATCCAAGCACAGGTAAAATATTAGGTAATAACGATATTGGAAGTTCTGATTTAGAGTTTGGTTGCGAAAGTGCAGCTGGCGATTCACAATTAGTTGGTATGCGTTTTACTAATTTAAATATCCCTAAAGGTGCTGTTATACAAAATGCTTACATACAATTTACAGTTGATGCAACAAGTAAAAATACCAATCCTTGTATAGTATATTTAAAAGCTGAAGATAACACAAACCCCATTACTTTTAGCGATACTACTCGTTATGGAATGAGCAATCGACCTAAATTAATGGATTCAATTCAATGGATTGTAAGCAACGGAGGTACCTGGAATACTGTTGGTTCGGCAACACCTGACCAAAGAACACCTAATTTAAAAAATCTAGTTCAATCGTTAGTTAATAAATCAACTTGGGCTGCAAATAATGCAATGGCATTTTATTTATATGGAAGTGGAACCCGCGAGGTTGAATCGTTTGATGGTGATGCTCCTAAAGCGGCTCAATTAGTTGTTGAATATATTCCAGTTACTGCTATCAGTAAAAGAATTGCAGCTGCAAGTGACGATTTAGAAGAATATGTTTCTGCTGGAAATCCAAGCACAGGTAAAATTTTAGGTAATAACGATGTTGGAAGTTCTGACTTAGAATTTGGTTGGGAAAGTGCAGCTGGAGATGAGCAATTAGTTGGTTTACGTTTTACCGATTTAAGCGTACCAGCTGGTGCAGTTATACAAAATGCTTACATTCAATTTACAGTTGATGCAACTAGTAAAAACACAAACCCTTGTGTAGTAAATATTAAAGCAGAAGACAATGCTAATCCATTAACATTTAGCGATACCACAAGATACGGAATGAGTTCAAGACCAAAGTTAATGGACTCTACTCAATGGACAGTTAGTAATGGTGGAACTTGGAACACTGTTGGTTCAGCTACTGCTGATCAAAGAACACCTAATTTAAAAAACTTAGTTCAATCATTAGTAAATAAAACAGGTTGGAACAAAGGTAATGCAATGGCATTTTACTTAAACGGAACAGGTGTGCGCGAAGTAGAAGCTTTTGATGGTGATGCACCTAAAGCTGCACAGTTAGTTATAGAGTTTTTAGGCGATACAACTGGAGGAGGACCAATTCAATATGTAGCTACTCCTGTTACTAATTTTCCAATTGCTAAAAAATCGGTATGGAACTATTGGGATAAAGCAAATAAACCTGCTAACACGTGGTTAGATACTTTAAATAACGATACTTTTTGGGCTTATAACAACTCACCTTTAGGTTATGGCGATAATTTTTATATTAATCCAATTGGTTTTGGTGGCATTGCCAACAATAAAAACATAACTTCTTGGTTCAGAAAAACAATTAATGTAAACACTGCTACTTTAGCTGATACATTAGAATTAAACTTAATGTGCGATGATGGTGCAGTAGTTTATGTAAACGGAACACAAGTGTTAAGACACAATATGCCAACAGGAGCTATCGATTCAAATACTTTAGCCACTAAAAATGTAGAAGGAATGGCCGAAATGGTATTTTTTACATACGATATTCCTAAAACGGCATTTAGAAACGGCAAAAACGTAGTAGCATTAGAAGTTCACCAAAATAGCGCATCAAGTTCAGATGCTGGATTTGATATTGAAATTAAAAATCGTACCATGGCTATTCCAACTTTAGGAGCTGCTTGTAACAATCCAAACGATTTACATATATCTTGTTTCAATTCTTTAATGCCTATTGATAAAGTGGATAGTATGGGAATTCCTTCAACACATACTTTTCAGCGTTTAGTTAAAGATGGTGATTTATATACAAATGGAAACACTGTTGGTACTTCATTCGATTTTACTCCTTATGTAGGTAGAAATGGAAGTAGCAAAAATGGCTGGATGGGAATTAACTACGAAACAAATCCTAATGGAGGAGTTGGTATTTTCAACGTAAATCAAAATTGTGCTACTGGTTTATGGACTGTAGATTCAAGCCAAGCGGTTGATTTTACAACAGACATAGTTAGAACAGAACGTAATTGTTCAGGTGGAATCACACCTTGGGGAACTATTGTAACTGCTGAAGAAAGTTTAACTGCTGGCGATGCAAATAGTGATGGATACCAAGATATTGGCTGGTTAGTTGAAATAGACCCTAGGACTAAAAAAGTAAAACAATATGGTAATGGTAAAAATGAAAAATTATGGGCATTTGGAAGAATAAGCCACGAAAATGCTTGTTTTAAAAATGATAGTTTAACTGGATACACTGGTGAAGATGATGGATTTGGAAATGTTTTTAAATTTGTAGCCAATACTAAAGGAAATTTATCAGCTGGTACTTTATATGTATTAAAATTAGATAGTGGTTTATTAAACAATGAACCTAGAGCAACTAATGGAGTGTGGGTTGCTGTTCCTAATACTTCAATAACTGATAGAAATAACACAAAGGCTTTAGGAGCTTCGTTAGGCGGTACTTTCTTTAATGGTATTGAAGATATTGAAATCAATCCAGTTGATGGAAAAATTTACTTTACTGCTAAAGGCAATAACCGTGTTTACCGCTTTAACGATAACGGAACTACTGCTAGCAATTTCGAAACTTATGTAGGTGGTAAATCTTACCGATTAAACACAACAGGTGGTGCAGTAACTGAAGATTGGGGAAGTGGAAATGATAATTTAACTTTCGACAGCCGTGGAAATTTATATGTATTGCAAGATGGAAGCCGCGACCATGTTTGGATGGTAAGAAACGGACATACACAAACCAATCCTAAAGTAGAAATGTTTATGACTACTCCAAGTGGATCTGAACCTACAGGTATGACTTTTACACCTGATGAAAGGTTTATGTTTATGTCAATACAAAGTCCTTCTCCTCTTGGAACAACTGTTCAAAAAGATGCTGCGGGTAACAATGTAATTATAAACAGAAACTCAGCTTTAGTTATTGGAAGAAGAGAATCATTTACACCGGGTTATAAAGCAGCATTTACAATTAACGATGCTACACAATGTTTAACTGGTAACTCATTTGTTTTTACCGATAGTTTAACAGTAAGCAATAAAAATAATTTTTGGTTTTTTGGGAATGGGCAAACTTCAACGCAAAGAAATACAACTTACAGTTACAATAGATCTGGAACTTACCCTGTTAGATTAGCAACTATTAATACTTTAAATGGTTGTATAGATTCTGCAATGAAGACGGTTACTGTATTTGACAAACCATCCAACTTAAATATTACTGGTGCAGTAACAACTAACCGCGGAACTGTTCAAAGCTATACTGCTACCCCTAAAACAGGTGCTACATACCAATGGTGGATTGAAAATGGTACACAAACATCAGGAGCTAATACTAATTCAATTAGTGTAACTTGGAGTTCTACTGCTTCTGCTGGAAAAGTAAGTGCGCAAGAAACAGATGCTAACACTTGTAAAGGAGATACTGCTAACTTAACCATTAGCTTAACAAATGTGGGTATTAACGATGCAAAATTAATTGATGGTTTAAAGGTTTATCCAAACCCTACTAAAAACGATTTATTTATAGAAAGTAATGAGAACGTTACAGTAATTATTACTGATATTTCTGGTAAAAAATTATTTGAAACTAAAAACCAAATAGGTGAAATATTAACCATTGATTTATCTGCTTATTCAGCAGGGTCGTATTTGGTAAATATTAGTTCAAGTAAACATACAGTTACACGCCAAATTGTTAAACACTAATATTTTTATAAATAATATTTAATTTGAAAGGTTGCTGCAAAACAGCAGCCTTTCTTTATTTTAAAACAAACTTTATATGAAAATTAAAACTTTAATTTTATGTTTTTTAATTCCGTTTATTGGAAAAACACAAAATGTATTACCTGAAGATGAACATCAAAATAAACCATACTTTTATACTTCGTTCGAAGAAGCTTTAGCTAATAAAGAAAAGGCTACACATTTGAACCAGCGGAATAAAAACTTGGATGAAATACCCGACAATATTCAAATGTTAACCAAGTTGCAGGTTTACACGGTTATGAAAAACAATATTAAAACATTGAGGCCACAGCTATTTGAATGTAAAGATTTAAAAGAACTAATTGTACGTAATAATCAATTAACCGAAATACCCGAAAATATTGGCAATTTATCAAAACTTACCTTTTTTAATACAGGGTATAATAAGCTAAATAAACTACCCGAAAATATTGGAAAACTTAAGAACTTAAACATTTTACAAATTGAAAAGAACGAAATAAAAGAACTACCAAGCTCTATATGCAATTTAAAAAAGTTAAGTATTTTATCTGTATTCAATAACAAATTATATCAATTACCAGCATGTATTGGTCAGCTAAAAAGTTTAAAAAATTTCAATCTTTCCTATAATCAACTAAGTTTTATAAATAACGATTTATGTAAACTTTCAAAACTCGAAAACTTAAATTTAGAAGGAAATTTAATTGATAGCATTAGCAATAATATTGGAGATTTAAAAAGTTTAAAAATAATTATTTTAACCGATAATAGATTAAAAAACATACCTGAAACATTTACAAAACTTAAAAACTTAGAATCGCTTATACTTAGTAAAAATCAATTAAGCAGTTTACCTAAAGAAATTCATTTACTTAAAAAACTAAAAACATTAATTGCCATTGATAATAACTTTAGCGAGTCAGAAAAAGCAAGAGTAAAAGCAGCTTTACCTAATTGTGATGTAAGGTTTTAAGTTTTAAATTTCCTTTACCATTTATTAATTCAAAGTATGTAAAGATATTTTGCTAATGGATGGTGTTATTGAAAAAAACGAACCTTAAAAAATTATTTGATTTTGTCATAGAATTCAACCTTAGGCAAATGGCGTTGCTGTCCTATTGCTATCGGACTACGAATTAATGAATGAAATATAAGTTTTTTAACTTATTTTAATAAGTCCGTGTCGGATTCCGATAGTTATCGAAAACTACATTTCATTACAAATCCTTAGAGCGCTTTGCTAACTCTACGGATAGTAGAAAATCAAAAAATCTCCCAATCTTCCAAATATTTATTTATCTAATTTGCAATTTTTAAAACATTTTTGCAAAATATTTATTCCTTATTTTAAAAATACTTATAAGTGCCATATCCGCAATCAATAGAACTTAAATTAGAGTTCAATCAAATAAAAGAATTAGTAGCCAAAAAATGTATTTCAAGCCTTGGTCAGCAATACATTGATAAAATAAAGTTTAATAATAAAGCCGATATTATTGAGAAAATGCTTTGGCAAGTAAAAGATTTTAAAAATCTTTTAGAAACCGACACGCCTTTCCCTGCCGACCATTATCACGATGTGTTTCCATTTTTTAGAAAAGCAAAAATTGAAGGCATGTGGCTTTTGGAAGACGAATTGCATCAATTAAAATTAACGCTTCAATCTTTTTTACAAATAGCTAAATATTTTAGAGATAGACCTGAAAAATACTTGTATTTACAATCCTTGCTCGAAGGTTTAATGTATAACGATTTAATCATTAGGCGCATTGATAGAGTATTAGATACTGACGGTGGAATGCGCCCAAATGCCTCGCCTGAGTTGGCTAAAATTTCGAGTAAAATTAATGAAAAGGAAAAGGAAGTACGCAGGCGCATACAAAGTATTTACGATAAAGCAGCCAAAAATAGTTACATAGCCGAAGATTTAGAAATTACAATAAGAGATGGGCGTTTGGTTTTGCCGGTTTTAGCTGAACACAAACGCCATATTGCTGGTTTTGTGCACGATGAAAGCAACACAGGACAAACAGTTTATATTGAACCCACCGAATGTTTTGAAATGAATAATTTGATTCGCGAACTGCAAATAGCTTACCGCAGAGAGCGCGAACGTATTTTACTAGAACTAACAGACCAAATTAGACCTGAAATTCCTGAATTAGAAAAAAATATTCAACGCATGGGTTTGTTTGATTTTATTAGAGCAAAAGCCCTTTTTGCAATGGAATTAGCTGCCGATATGCCAGCTATTTCAAAACATCCTGTTTTGGTATTTCGAAACGCTTTTCATCCATTATTAAAGTTAAATCACCAACGCAATAAGTTAAGCATTGTTCCACTTAGCATTGAATTAAATGCCGAAAATAGAATTACGGTTATTTCGGGTCCAAATGCGGGTGGTAAATCGGTATGTTTAAAAACGGTTGGCTTGTTGCAATATATGTTACAATGTGGTTTTTTAGTGCCTGCAAGTCCTGATAGCGAAATGTGTGTTTTTAAAGATATTATGGTTGATATTGGCGATGAACAAAGCATTGAAAATGATTTGAGTACTTATAGCAGTCACTTGTTGCGCATGAAATACTTTACCGATTTTGCCGATGGAAAAACCTTGTTTTTAATTGACGAATTTGGTATGGGAACTGATCCTCAGTTTGGTGGTCCATTGGCCGAAGCCATTTTAAACCACATCAATCGTAAAAATAGTTTTGGAGTAGTTACAACGCATTTTAGCAATCTGAAAAACTTTGCCAATAATACCAAGGGTTTGGTAAATGCCAGTATGCTTTTTGACAACGAAAAAATGCAACCCATGTACCAACTTGAAATGGGTAAACCGGGCAGCAGTTATGCTTTTGAAATAGCAACTAAAACAGGTTTGGCACAAAGCATTATTAATTACGCAAAAGATAGGGTAGGAGTAAAGCAAAAACGTGTGGACGATTTATTAATAGAAGTAGAAAAAGAGCAAAAACAAGTAATTGATTTGCGCCAACGTTTTGCCGAAAAAGAAGCCAAAGCAAATGCTTTAATGGAACAATATGCCAAGCTAAAAGAAGAAATTGAAACCAATAAAAAACAATTAATTAAGCAAGCCAAACAAGAAGCATTGGCCATAGTTACCGAAGCAAACAGTAAAGTGGAAGCTACCATTAGAGAAATAAAGCAAAACCAAGCCGATACTGAAATTCAACGCAAGGCACGAACGGAAATAAAGGAACAAATTCAAGAGTTAAAAGAATTTACCGAAAAAGAAATTGCAGCTGAAAAAGAGCAAACTCCAAAACCAATTGATGCAGCCATAACTGTTGGTGCATCGGTAATGGTGGAAGGGCAACAAAGTGTTGGAGAAGTGCTAGAAATAAATAAAACCAAAGCAGTAGTTGCTTTTGGAGATTTACGAACTACTGTTGCCATTGCTAAATTACAAGTGGTGAGTAAAACCAAGCAAAACGAACTTAAAAAAGCGGTAGAAGGAGTTAACTTAAATACTAAAATGAAAGATTTTAGTCCAGAATTAAACCTAATTGGTACCCGTGGCGATGAAGCCATGAAACGCCTAGAAGTGTTTATTGACGATGCTTATTTGTTAGGAGTGAAGCAAGTAAGAATAGTACACGGAAAAGGTTACGGCATTTTAAGAACTTTGGTGAGAGATACTTTAAACCGAAATCCACTAGTATCCAGTATTCAAAACGAACACATAGAATTTGGTGGCGATGGTGCAAGTATTGTAATGATGAAAATGTAATCTTGAATGATAAATGATGAATGATTAGACAATCAACCATCGTCCATCGTCTATCAACCATCAACTATTTTGTTTCCAAAACCACAAATGGTACAATCATTTCTTCCATGCTTATTCCACCATGTTGAAACGAATCGTTATAAAAATTTACATGGTAATTATAGTTATTTGGATAAACCATAAAATCATCGCTTTTGGTAAAAACCCAACTGGTACTCATGTTTTGTTTAGGTAAAAATAAATCAGCAGGATTTTTAACCCCAAACAAATCTTTGGCATTGTAACTTAAATTACGGCCTTGTTTGTACCTTAAATTGGTACTGGTATTTTTATCGCCCACAATTTTTACTGGATTTTTAACCCTAATTGAACCATGGTCTGTGGTAATAATAACTCTCACCTTTTTTTGTGCTATTTTTTTAATGGCTTCAAATAATGGCGAATGTTCAAACCAACTTGATGTAATACTTCTGTAAGCTGCTTCATCCTCTGCAAGTTCCTTCATTACATTCATTTCAGTTCGCACATGGCTTAGCATATCTACAAAATTGTAAACTATTACGTTAAATTTATTATTCATAAAATTAGCCACATCATCTACCAAGTTTTTACCAGCTTGTAAATTGGTAACTTTGGTATATGTAATCTTTTCTTTGTAGCCAAGCCTTTGCATTTGCTTATTGATGAACTCCTCTTCATAAATATTTTTGCCTTCATCTTCCTCCTCGTTTACCCAAAGGTTTGGATATAATTTTTCAATTTCACTTGGCATCATTCCCGCAAAAAAGCTATTTCTGGCATAATGGGTGGTGGTAGGCAAAATGGTTAAATAAGTATCTTCGCTAATAATATTAAAGTACTCTGTCAATTGATTTTGAACCATTTTCCATTGGTCGTATCTGAAATTATCAATTAAAATTAAAAAAGTTGGTATGTCTTTATCAATAGCCGGCATCAATTTTTTATTTATAACCGTATGACTCATTGCAGGTGTTTGTGCATTGGGTTTCTTTAAAAAATCAATAAAGTTTTTCTCAATAAATTTAACCCAATCGTTGTTGGCATCACGTTTTTGCATGGCCAATATTTCGTCCATTCCAGTATCGCCACTTTTAGCCAATTCCAATTCCCAATAAATTAATTTTTTATATAATGTTACCCAACTTTCATAACTATCTACATCATAAAGTTCCATGGCTATTTGCCTAAATTCTTGTTGGTAGTTTTGTGCAGTTTTTTCAGTAACCAATTGTTTGCTATCCAATATGCGTTTAAGCGATAAAAGTATTTGGCTTGAGTTAACAGGTTTAATCAAGTAATCAGCTATTTGGTTACCAATGGCATCTTCCATTATATGCTCTTCTTCGCTTTTGGTAATCATAACTACAGGTACTTCTGGAGTAATGGCTTTTATTTGCACCAATGCCTCCAAACCACTAATTCCCGGCATGTTTTCATCTAAAAAAATAACATCATATCGCTTTTGTTTTACAGCTTCTACTGCGTCTACACCGCTGGTAACTTTATCTACTGTGTAGCCTTTATTGGTTAGGTAAATAATATGTGGCTTTAATAAATCTATCTCATCATCGGCCCAAAGAATACTTGTATTGCTCATTTATGTTTTTGTTTTTTGCAAAGATTGCTTGTTTACTTATATTTAAAAATTGTTTGTGTATTAATTTTGTTTACTTTTATAAAAGGTAAATATAACGTAGTTTTTGGAGTTTTAGTGTTTTTGTTTTCTTAACATTAGGGCAAGCCTGCGTGTCTGCTCGGAAAAAAGATTTTAAAATATTGGTTCGGCAACAAAAAATTACAATTTTGTAAACTTTATAATCTTCCAATCTTGTAATCATTAAATATCCTATTTTTGAACCGTGAATTTATCAAATAAAAAGAAAATAATCAACGATCCTGTATATGGTTTTGTAAATATACCTTTTGAACTTATTTACGATTTAATAGAGCATTCATGGTTTCAGCGTTTGCGTAGAATCAAGCAATTGGGGCTTTCGTATTTGGTTTATCCGGGCGCGCAACACACCCGTTTTCAGCATGTAATTGGCGCCATGAGTTTAACTTTTCAAGCGGTTGAAATTTTAAAAAGTAAAGGAACTGAAATTACTAATCATGAAGCCGAATCAGTATGTGCAGCAATTTTATTGCACGATATGGGACATGGCCCTTTTAGCCATACTCTTGAAGGGTTAATTATTGAAGATGTTCCTCACGAAGCCATTTCATTGCGTTTTATGGAATTACTCAATGAGCAATTTGATGGAAAATTAACTACAGCCATTGAAATATTTACCAATAAATACCCTAAAAAATTCTTGCATCAATTGGTATCTAGTCAGTTAGATATGGATAGGTTAGATTATTTACGCAGAGATAGTTTTTATTCGGGTGTGCAAGAAGGAACAATTGGCCACGATAGAATTATAAATATGCTAAATGTAGTAAATGATGAATTGGTCATTGAGGAAAAAGGAATTTATTCTGTAGAAAAATTTTTGATAGCGCGTAGGCTTATGTATTGGCAAGTTTATTTACATAAAACTGTTGTGGCAGCCGAGCAATTATTGATAAAAATAATGGAAAGAGCTAAACTTTTGGCAAGCCAAAATGTAAAATTATTTGCTACACCAGCATTACATTATTTTTTGTATAATAAAATTGATAAAAACACTTTTAATAATAGCAATGAAGCCATAGAAAATTACGCACTTTTAGATGATGATGATATTTCTGCTTCAATAAAAGTTTGGTGTAACCACAGCGATAAAATATTAAACACACTTTGTAATATGCTACGCAATAGAAAATTACCTAAAATAGTTTTGCAAAATGCACCATTTGATAATACATTAGTTGAAAGTTATAAATTTATGGCAGCTGATAATTTAGAAATTACAATGGATGAAGCTAATTATTTTGTTTTTACAAATTCTGTCCAAAATAAAGCTTATAGCGCCAATAATTTTCACATAAATATTTTATTTAAAAATGGTAAAGTGCTTGATATTGCAGATGCTAGCGACCAGTATAACATTGAATCATTAACCAAAACAGTTAAAAAATATTTTTTATGTTTTGTGAGAGAATAGAGAATAGAGAATAGGCAATAGGCAATAGGAAAAAGGCAATAGGCAAAAGATCAATTACCGTTCGTGGATACTGAGCTTGTCGAAGTATAGCCAACGGAACCATAAGACCAATCAAGGTATCAAACAATAAACCATTTCAGTGTAATCAGTGTAATCTGTGGCAAAAGATCCATGTGGTAAACTTGAAAATTGAAAATCAATCTTATATATTCGTACTTTAATTTATTTTAGAAAACTATGCAAATAAGTGTGGGGCAACTTGCCAAAATGTTAAACGGAACTGTTGTTGGAAATGCTGACATTTTACTGCATACCGTTGCTAAAATTGAAGAAGGGCAAGAGGGAGCACTTTCGTTTTTAGCCAATATGAAATACGAACTTCATTTGTATAATACATTATCGAGTGCGGTTTTGGTAAATAACGATTTTGTACCAACACAAGAAGTAAAAGTTACTTTAATAAAAGTAGAAAATGCATATGCTTCTTTTACTTTTTTATTGGAACAATTTGCAGAACAAGCCAATAAAAAAGTAGGAATTGAAGAAGGTTCAGTAATAAATAAAACAGCTGAAATAGGAACAGAAGTTTACATAGGCGCTTTAGCATATATTGCCAAAGGCGTTAAAATTGGTAGTAAAACACAAATTTACCCAACTAGTTATATTGGCGATAATGTAAAAATTGGAACAAACTGTATTATTTATGCCGGAGTTAAAATTTATAACGATTGTGTAATTGGAAACAATGTAATCATTCATTCTGGAACTGTAATTGGTAGCGATGGTTTTGGTTTTGCTCCTTTGGCTGATAGGTCGTACAAAAAAATTCCGCAAATAGGCAATGTAATAATTGAAGACGATGTAGAAATTGGAAGCAATTGTAGTATTGATAGAGCAACAATGGGAAGCACCATTTTAAGAAAAGGGGTAAAGCTTGATAATTTGAACCAAGTGGCACATAATGTGGAAATTGGTGAGCATACTGTAATGGCGGGTCAAAGTGCAATTGCAGGTAGTACTAAAATTGGAAAATACTGTATTTTAGCTGGACAAGTAGGTATAGCAGGCCATTTAATCATAGCCGATGGAACAGTACTTGGTGCCAAAAGTGGTGTAAACAGTAATATTAAAAAGGAAAATCAAAAATTATTTGGTTCTCCAGCTTTCGATTATGGTGAATCAATTAAAGCATCAATTATTTATAAAAAATTACCTCAATTATATAAAACTGTTAATGAGCTAGAAAAAATAATTAAAAAATAATTTTAATATTTTTGTAACATTTTTTAAAAGGTAAACGTTAAAGCATAAAATTTAATCAATATTTGCTTGTTAGATGACTGTTTCCGAATACAATACATGCGTTAAAAATTATTCCGATTCGGTTTATAGATTCATTTATAAAAATATTAGAGATGAAGATAGAGCAAAAGACATAGTGCAAGATACTTTTGAAAAAATGTGGTTAAAAATTGATTCCATTATTTCAGAAAAAGCCAAATCGTATTTGTATACTGCTGCATATAATACTATGATAGATGCAATAAGAAAAGACAAACATAAAGCAACCTATCAAGACCATTATGATGACTACTTGGTTACAAATAATGGATATAATGATTTGAAAAAAGTGATTAATTTAGCTTTAAACAAATTAAACAATATTCAGAAAAGTGTAATAATGTTACGCGATTATGAAGGTTATTCGTACGAAGAAATTGGGAAAATAACAGGTTTAAATGAAAGTCAGGTAAAGGTTTATATATACCGAGCAAGGCTAAATTTAAAAGAGTTTATTGGCTCACTTGAAAATGTGGTATAAATTTAGTTTTAAGAAATAGTAAAATGAGAATAGATATTAATAATTACGAAGAGGTTATTGTTGACTTTTTAGATGGAAAGTTAGATAATAATGCTATAGCCGAACTATTTTTATTTTTAGACCAAAATCCTAAAATTAAAGCTGAATTTAATTTATTAAATGAAAATCAACATGTAATAGAAGCAGAACCAATTTCTTTTGATTTTTCAAGTTTAATAAAAAAAGAAAAATTAAATGTTGCTGATTATGCAGAGAAACTAATAGCACTTTTAGAAAATGATATAAACCTTGAAGAAACAAAAAAATTAGAAGCTGAAATGAAAGCTTATCCTGAATTAGCTGCTGAATTTGAATTGTTTAAGAAAACTAAGCTAGTAGCTGAAACCAATATTATTTTTGCAAATAAAGCGAGTTTAACTAAGAATAAAGCTTTTGCAATTATTCCACTCTTTACCCGTTTTTCCGCCATTGCAGCAGTTTTTATTGCAATAATTATAACTGTTTATTTTTTTAATAATGATAATAACAAAACTGAATTTGCTAATAATTTAGAAAATTCAATTGCTAAATCGAAACAAGATTCGATTATGAATATTATAAAATCAAAAAATAATATACCTAATCAATTGCAATTGGAAAACGAAAAAAAGATGTTGGCATTTGGAGGAATTAATCCAGCTACTATTCAAAAAAAGAAAACAACTGCACCAAATCAAATTAAGCAAAACAAAAAAATTATAAAAGAAAATCCATTAAATAATTCAAACCCACAATCAGTTAATCCAACTATTTTACCTAAAAAAGGAGCTGTTTCCGAAAAAGCAATTTTAAATAATAATTTAGCCATAATTGACAAAAAGGAAACAGTTATAAAAGTGGATGACAACAAAATAGTTGATACAAAAGAGGAAAGTAAAGCACTTGTTGCAAAAGATAATACTGAGCCAAGTAATTCTAATTATAATATTGCTAATATTGCTTCTTATGTTAAAGAACAGTTAGCTATAACCAGTCAATCGGAAGTTATTGCTATTAATAAACCAAACAATAAAGAAAGTGAAGTATCGTTAGGTGAAAGTATTGGATTAAATGTACTTTCATTATTCAACAAAATATCGAGCAAAGATTTGAAAGTAAAAAAAATATACAATAAAGAAGGTGAAGTGGAAGATGTAAAATTAATTGCATCAGGGTGGTAATTAGTCTTTAACCGTAATTACCCAATTATCGCTTATTTTGTTTATAGGGTTTTCGGGCAATACAAATGCATTTACTAAAGTAGTTCCAAATCCAATTCCTATCGATACAAAAATAGATTGCAAAGGCGATAAACCTCCATTTTTAAATAAATCGTATGTAGCTACAAAAACCCCAATTGTTAATGAAGTTGAAAGTAAATTTTTACCAATTAATCGTTCATTCGACATTTTTCTAAACGCTACAATATCTTTTATTAATATGATTCTAAAATTGGGTTCAAATTTTTTACTTAATTTCTGAATCCAAATTGGTAAGTCAGAACTTATTTGACCTAAAACAATACTGCTATCATTAATTTCAGTTATTATATTTTTAGTATGAAATATTTGGTTGTTATAACCTTTAAATTGAATTGAAATAGTGTTTCCCTCTGCTACTTCTATGGTTTTTAAAAGCTTTGTATTATAAAAAAGCATTGATTTTTGAGCAAAAATGCTATTTGTAAAAAATAATAGAAATAAGATAATGAAAGATTTATTCATGGTTTAATTTTGATTTAAAATGTGGAATCCAATTTCGCAATTCAAACATTTTTTATGGTTGCAATATTCATTTTTTAATTGCAATAATGCTTGTGTATTTGCTGCATTATTTGCTTTTATATTTAATTGATTCCAAAAGGCAACTATACTATTTTTTTCTGGTTCTATTTGTTCTAACCAATTAATGGCTTTGTTACATTTATCATCATCAAACCGAAGTTTGCCATACAAAAAAACTATTGGAACCACTGTATTTATAAGCAAAGTATAAATGGCTTGCTTTCCTAAATCGGCTTTAATAGCACTAAATTGATGGTTACTTAACTCGCTCAAATGAATTAAATGCACATGTTTTAATTGATACATTTCTTTTAATTCCTTTAAGTTTTCAACTTCCAAAACTTTTGAAAACAAATGACTGCTTTGGTAAATAAGGGAAGCAAATTGCATTAATCGCAATGTTGGAAAATTACTTGGACGCATTTTACCAAATTTCCAAATGGTTTTATCAATGCTTATTAAGTTGTATTTTTTCTTAAAATACATGTATTCTTTTTGCAAAAACTGCAAGTAATCGTCATCTAGTTTTTTATCGAAAAAGCCTGCTGTGCCTAATACCAAAGCTTCTATGTGACTAAGTTTATCCTTGTGTTTTGCAATTACTTGTAAAGGCAAATTATTTGCAAGCCATTCAAAAGCTTGTTCATTGGTTTTTTGCCCAAAATACTTAGCAGTTAATATATAAAAAGTTTGTTCCCAATTATTGTTATTTGCTTTTAAAAGTGCTTCAATTTGAATACATTTTTTTTCTAATCGTTCAAAAACCAACCTATCAAGCCAAGCATTTAACTTAAAATCGTTTGGTAGGCTAAATATGGGTTCACAAGGAATTGTTGATTTGGTTTGATCTAAAGTTTTGTATTTATTTAATAATTTTGGGTCTAAATAATTTTTAAGTTCTAAAGTTAAAATGGGTAAATTATTATTGTCAAAAATGGGTTTGTCGTTTTCAAAAACCACATGTAAAATTACATTGTCATATTTTTTATCGTTGCTGTGTTTATGGGCAATCCAATCGCTGGCTTTTATATGTATTTCAATATTTCCAACCAAAATTTCATTGTCAATTTTAATTTTTGCATTGAAAAAATCTGGGCCAGCATCATAGTTTAAAGTACCAACTGAAATAATTTCAACTTCTTTGGTATTACTTAATATTAAATTATTCTTTAATAAAATTTTGCTTTTCCAAATAAAATGTAAAAGTTCTTCTTTCATAAAATCAGTGCAATATTAATAAGTTGTAACAAAAAAACAGTTAACTATTTATTTACAAACTAAACAAAAGATTTAAACTAAATTGCGAGGCTTTTAATAGGCAAAAATATCATGTTAAAAAAAATAATATTAAATATTGCTTTCTGTTTAACTTTAGTTGCAACACAAGCACAAGCATTACTTCCGGCAAGTTGGAATTTTTCTAACCCTTCAATTGCTTCGCCTCCTGTAGGCTGGACTTTAAATTTAGGAACCAATGGTTCATTAACTTATGCATTTGGAATAGGCGATGCCATTTCATGCAGATTTGATGCTACAGGAGAAAATGTAGTGATTAGAATTGCAGATAAGCCTGGTGCTTTAAGTTATTATTTAAGTCCACAAAATGCTGGAGCTGCTTGGGGTGGTAAGTTCGATGTGGAAGAAAGTAATGATGGAATAACTTATTCAACTTTACGCACTATTGCTACCAAAACTTCAACTACTACAAATTTTACGGGAGGTAAATACACCGAAAATAATTTAAAAGCTACTACGAGATATATTCGTTTTAATTTTGCTATTAAACTACCGGGCGGGCAACCAACTCCAGGTGGCAACATGGCATTGGATAGTGTTTTAATTTTACAAGCTCCTGCAGCCACAACTCCAACTATTCAAGTAAGTAGAAACAATTCAATTATTACAAATAACAATTTACATGTGGTTGGAAACAATGCAAATTTTGCTTTTAGAATTAAAAATCTTGGCTTGATTGATACTTTAGTTATTGACAGTGCAAATTTTTCAGGTAAAAATGCAAGTGTTTATTCAGTTAGTAACTTATTTCCAATAAAAGTAGCACCATTCGATTCTGCTTTTGTAAATTGTACATTAAATACTTCAGGAAATGGCAGTCGATTAGCATCATTAAATATTTATAATAATGATTTAGATAAAAAAACTTTTAAAATAGATTTATATGGAATAGCGGGCTCATTGGCAACCGAACCTTTGTTTAGTCCTATTTCTATTTCACCTTCAAATATTACTGCTTATGGAATGAATTTAACTATTGCTGACACCAGT
>CAMCEM010000048.1 GCA_945873755.1 Chitinophaga pinensis
AGAAATGAAGACGAAAGTTTTGAAGTTTTAAGTGGATTATTTGAAGGAAAAACAACAGGTGCACCTTTAACTTTAATTGTAAAAAACAAAAATCAAAAACCAGAAGATTACAGTCATTTAAAAGATGCTTTCCGACCATCGCATGCTGATTATACTTACCAACAAAAATATGGAATAAGAGATTACAGAGGTGGCGGACGCCAATCGGCTCGCGAAACTGTGGCTAGGGTTATGGCTGGCTCAGTTGCTAAAATGATTTTAATTAAAATTGGTATTTCAATACATGCTTTTGTTAGCCAAATTCACACCATAAAGTTAGATACTCCAATTAATGAAATTGATTTTACGGAAATAGAAAGTAATATAGTGCGTTGCCCAAACCAAGAAATTGCTAATAAAATGATTGCTTTAATTGAAGAAGTAAAAGCTGTTGGTGATTCAGTAGGTGGAATAATTACTTGTGTTTGCAAAGGTGTTCCAGTTGGATTAGGAGAACCTGTTTTTAATAAACTCCATGCCGAACTTGGAAAAGCCATGCTTAGTATCAATGCTTGCAAGGGTTTTGAAATAGGAAGTGGTTTTGAAAGTGTTTTACTTAAAGGAAGTGAGCTCAACGATGAATTTATTGCGCTGCAAAATGAAACAATTACTACTAAAACCAATAACAGTGGTGGAATACAAGGTGGAATCAGCAATGGAATGGATATAGTTTTTAAATCGGCTTTTAAACCAGTTTCAACAATAAAACAAAAACAAAATACTGTAAATACAACCTTTGAAAATATAGAAATTACAGCAGAGGGTCGCCACGATCCATGTGTGGTTCCAAGGGCTGTTCCTATAGTGGAGGCTATGGCAGCATTGGTTTTGGTTGATTTTTATCTATTAAACAAAATTTACAATTAAATATCAATGTCTATAATTTTACTCACTTAAAACATTCTTAATTTTATTTATTCATTTAAAAAAACTTATTTTACACTTTTAAAAATAAAAGTAAATGAGAAAAATATTAAGTATTTGTTTGGTTTTAATTTCGTTAAACAGTTTTGGGCAAAAAGTAGTGCATTGCGTAACTGACGAATTACATTTAAAAGCCATTCAAGAAAATCCATTAATTAAAGTTGAAGAAGATAAAGCAAACCAAATTGCAAGAGAATATGCCAGTAAATTAAGTTTAGCTAAAAAAGGAACTGTAATATATATTCCAGTTGTATTTCATATTATTCATAAAAATGGTTTTGAAAATATAACACAAGCCCAAGTTAATGATTGCTTAAGGGTTTTAAACGAAGATTTTAGAAAAATGGCTGGTACCAAAGGTGGAACCAGCACCGATAGTAGAGCAGTGGATGCAGAAATTGAATTTAGATTAGCTCAAATTGACCCATTTGGAAACCCTACAGATGGCGTAAATAGAATTGCAAATGCAACACAAACCGATGATGGAACTGATGCTACCAAAACTTTAAGCTATTGGGATAGCAATAAATATTTTAATATTTGGGTAGTGAATGTAATTAATAGTTCCTCTGCTCCACAAGGTTCAATTATTTTAGGCTATGCTCAATTTCCTTTTTCAAGAAGTTCAAGACCAAGCACCGATGGTATAATTGTAAGAGCTGACCAAGTGGGAGTAATAGGTTCTGGTTTATCGAGCCAAGGAGGAAGAACAGTAACACATGAAGCTGGACATTGGTGTGGTTTGTACCATCCTTTTCAAGGAGGTTGTGCTGGTGGTTTAAGCAGCAATTGTGCTAGCCAAGGCGACCAAATTTGCGATACCCCACCTGTTGCTGCATCAACTAATGGTTGTCCCGAAAATCAGAATTCATGTACTAACGATGTTCCAAATTTGCCTGATTTAGTAAAAAACTACATGGATTATGCCGATGGAACTTGTATGGATGTTTTTACTGCTGGGCAATCAGTTAGAATGAAAAGTCAAATGCAAAGTTATAGGTCAAATATTTACTCAACAAATAATTTAAGCGCAGCAGGTTTAAATGCCGATGGTAGTTATAAAACATTAACTGCAGCAAGTATTAAAGCTCCTTTTTTAATTGATTTTAATAGCCAAAATCCATTTTGGGAAATAGAAAATTTTATGAATACAGTTAATGGCTGGAAAGTTAATTATCAATTAGGAAGCAATGATGGAACTTGTATGTTCATTAATAGTTTTGCAAATGGTTCAACCAGTACACTAAACACACGCGATGCTTTTCATACCAGCAATATAGATATTACCAGTTTATCAACTCCAGAATTATCTTTTAAAATTGCATATGCTAAAAGACTAAGTGGTTCAAACGATAAGTTAAATATTTTTGTTTCTGATAATTATGGAAGAACCGAAATTTTAGCAAGAACTTTTTCAGCGACAGAAATGGAAACTGCTGTTCCAAATAATACTTCTGCTTTTGTTCCAAATGCCACTCAGTGGAAAACTTTAAAATTAGATTTAACACCTTTTAAAACATATAAAAATTTTAGGGTTCGTTTCGAACTTCAATCGCTAAGAGGAAATAATACGTATATTGACGATATTAAAATTGGAGAATTAATTACTTCAACCAATGAATTGAAAAACACTTTGAATTTAAAAATCTATCCAAACCCAACAAATACAAATTCATTAATCAGTTTTAATGCTAAAAGCAATGAAGAGTTAAATGTTGATTTATTTGATATTAGCGGTAAATTCATTAAAAATATTAGTAAAAACAATTATCAAATTGGGGAAAATACAATAGAATTAAATGCTTCAGATTTATCGAAAGGTATTTACTTTATAAAATTTGAACAAAACAACCAAACTTATACCAATAAATGGATTGTAAATTAAATTCGGAGTTCGGATTGAACAAAATTGCGAAATTGTAATTGAATAAAAAATGAGGAAATGGCTTAGCTTTTTCCTCTTTTTTTTGCTCTTTTACTTTTAATTCCGATAGGGTAGTTAAAAGCTTTGTGCTCTATGCAACTGTGTGGTTCAAATTTGTTATTCTTTTTATTTTAAAACTATTCAACAAACTAACAATTCAACAATCTAACAATTTGACCTCATAACAATCAAATAAATATGTAACAAATATTTTTGTTCAATAGCTAAAATTGTAATTAATTGCATCATGAACAAACGTGTGATACTTTTGATATTGGATGGTTGGGGACAAGGAACCAAATACCCAGGCAATGCCATTGAATTAGCCAATACTCCAAATTTTGATAATTTAATAAAAAACAATCCGCATAGTTTGTTGCATACTTGTGGCGAATGGGTTGGATTGCCTGAAGGGCAAATGGGAAACAGCGAAGTTGGTCACATGAATATTGGTGCGGGCAGAGTGGTTTATCAGCAATTGGTATTGATTGATAAAATGTTTCGTGAAAATAAAGTGGCAGAAATTGCTGTGTTAAAAAATGCCATTGAATACGCTAAAACCAATAATAAAAAAATTCATTTAATGGGTTTATTAAGCGATGGTGGTGTGCATAGCAGCTTGAATCATTTAAAAGGATTATGTTCTATTTTTAAAGATAATAACTTTAATAATTTTTACCTTCATGCCTTTACCGATGGCCGCGATACCGACCCAAATAATGGGGTAAAATATTTAAAAGAAACGCTTGAACATTTACAAAAAATGGATGGTAAATTAGCAAGTGTTATTGGTCGTTATTATGCCATGGACCGCGATAAACGTTGGGACAGAGTGAAATTAGCTTACGATTTAATGGTGAATGGAACTGGTGAAAAAACCAATGATATTTTAGCTACCATTCAGAAAAAATATGATGCAGGCGAAACGGATGAGTTTTTAAAACCATTGGTTTGTGTAGATGAAAACAATAACGCTTTAGCCACCATGAGCCCTGATGATGTAGTAATTTGTTTTAACTTTAGAACTGATAGAGGACGTGAAATTACACAAGCTTTAACGCAAGAAGATTTTGGGGAGCAGCAAATGAAAAAATTGGCTTTAAAATACATTACATTGACTGCTTACGATAAAAATTTTAAAAACGTAGATGTCATGTTTGCCGATATTGAGTTGAACAATACTTTAGGCGAAATGTTGGAAACCCATAATAAAAAGCAAGTACGCATAGCCGAAACCGAAAAATATCCGCATGTAACTTTCTTTTTTAGTGGCGGACAAGAAAAGGAATTTACAGGTGAAACACGCCACATGGCTCCATCGCCAAAGGATGTTCCCACTTATGATTTTAAACCTGAAATGAATGCCGATGGTGTTTGCCAATTTACCTTAGACGAAATAGCTAAAAACGAAGCTGATTTTATGGTGGTAAATTTTGCTAATCCCGATATGGTGGGACATACAGGTGTAATTAGTGCCGAAATAAAAGCCGTAGAGAAAGTGGATGAATGTTTGGGACGCATAGTTCCTGAAGGTTTAAAAAATGGCTACTCGTTTTTAATTACTGCCGACCATGGAAATGGTGAATTTATGCTAAACGATGATGGCTCGGCCAATACAGCGCACACCACCAACGAAGTGCCTTGCATATTGGTAGAAACCGAACATACACACCATTTGAATAATGGAAAACTAGCAGATTTAGCTCCAACGGTATTGGCATTAATGGGCATAAACCAACCAACAGAAATGGATGGCAAATGCTTAATTAATAAAAACAAAGAAGCAGTGGCTTTGTAAGGAATTGAATTGATTTTATTATCACCTATTAGTTGAAAAAAGTTTGTTGTTGAAAAGGCTAGAAAAAAACAAATATGAACTTAGAAGATTGTAGAAAAATTTTAATAGAACCAATTGAGTCTAACAATAATGTCCTTGTTTTTACTTTTTCATTTTCAACCAATTTTAGTGGTATTG
This sequence comes from Chitinophaga pinensis, assembly GCA_945873755.1. Taxonomy (GTDB): domain Bacteria; phylum Bacteroidota; class Bacteroidia; order UKL13-3; family UKL13-3; genus JAAFJM01. The sequence continues at coordinate 4,863 of CAMCEM010000048.1, forward strand.
TTAACGCTTTTGATAGACAACTTGAAGTTAATATACAAGCAAAATGGGAATTAATTCACCTTGAAAATGAAACATTAATTACTATACAAGGCTTTGACATTACTAAATTTGGTAAAGCTGGTTTAAAATGTAAAATTACTGAACTTGTAAAGGAACTAAATTGTTTAGAAACGGCTTACAATCTTTGTTTTGATAGTTAAGAATTAGTAATTTAAGCAGTTGTCCGCGTTTTTAACTGTTTGCGGACAATTAGTAGTATTATAGAAATAGAATAACATTAATCTAATCCTATTTAAAGTTTTGATGTTTAACAAAACAATGTTGCACTATTGGGCTACTTTTGTATATTTGCACAGTGGCTAAAAAAGTAAAACATAGAACCATTATTTTTTATAAAGATTACTTTCAAGAATTCTTTGAAAAGCAAAGAAGAAAAGTTCAAGATAAAATTATTTGGACGTTCGAATTAATTGAAGAGTTGGCCAGAGTTCCTGAAATTTATTTAAAACATTTAGAAAATACGGATGGTCTTTATGAAATTAGGATTCAACAAGGTAGTGACATTTTTCGCATCTTTTGTTTTTTCGACCAAGGCCAACTGATTGTGATAGCAAATGGCTTCCAAAAGAAAGATCAAAAGACACCGAAAAAAGAAATTGAAAAAGCACTATTAATTAAACAAGAATATGAAAACGAAAAAGGATAATATTATGAATTTGGAACAATTCAAAGACAAAAATTATGGTAAAATTGGAACAACCAAAAGGAATGAATTAGAAGCAGGTTATGAAAATTTTAAAATAGGTGCTTTAATTCACGAAGCCCGACTTGAAAAAGGTTTAACACAAGAAGAACTTGCAAAAAAGGTTGGAACTACCAAGTCGTATATTTCTAAAATTGAAAATAATATCAAAGAAGTTCGACTTTCTACCCTTCAAAAAATAGTAGAATTGGGATTAGGTGGGCATTTACAATTAAATATAAAACTTTAGTTAAAAGTATTTAACAATTATTGATTAATAGAAACAAAGAATCTGTTGGCTTTGTAAAGGCTATTTATGATATTTAAACTAAATGTACTGATCGAGCAGTATCCTGATCTAATAATCATTTTTTAATATCATAGTTGGTTGCCAAACAAAGGAGATGCGCTGCATGAAGATTGATTTTGTTTTTAATTAAAATCTTAGCAGATAACTGAACTAATCTATAAACTTGCCAATTGCCAATTGATTATTGCCAATTGCTCTATTACCAAAAATATTCAAAAAATTACGTTTATAAACTTATTATTGCGGGAATTTACAACCTAACTACCCTGTCAGACGATTAAAAGGCCTTTGCGCAAGAAAGGCGTCAGACAGGTTAAACATCCTGTCAGACGATTAAAAGGCCACAGCACTGGAAAGGCGTCAGACAGGTTAAAGTAAATTGCTAAATTTCAAAAACAAGCCAATGAAAATAGACGTTCACGCACATATTTTACCTGAATTTATGCCAAACCTAAAAGATAAATATGGTTATGGCGATGAGTTTATTTACCTTGATCATTTTCAGCCAGGACGGGCAAATATGATGAAAGCGGATGGCACTTTTTTTAGAACCATTGACGATTTGTGTTGGGATCCAAAACGCATTATTGCTCACATGGATGAACATGGCGTTGATATGATGGCACTCTCCCCTATTCCAGTTTTGTTTTATTATTGGGCAAAGCCCGAACATACTCACGATTGGGCAAAATATTACAACAATTATTTGTCAAAAATTCAAGAAGAAAACCCTAAAAGATTATTAGGATTAGCCACTTTGCCTATGCAAAATGTTGATTTGGCTATTGAAGAAATGTTGCGTTGCAAATACGAATTAAATTTAGCTGGTGTTGAAATTGGAACGCATATAGAACACAGAAATTTGGATGACGAATATTACCATCCGTTTTTTGCTGCAGCCGAAAAAGCTGATATGCCTATTTTTGTGCATCCGTGGGACATGATGGGGCAAGATAGAATGCCTAAATATTTTTTACCCTGGTTAATTGGCATGCCAGCTGAAACAAGTTTAGCAATTTGTAGCTTAATTTTTGGAGGTATATTCGATAAATTTCCAAAAGTGCGTATTTTATTTGCCCATGGGGGCGGATGTTTTCCTCAAACCATTGGCCGTATTAGCCATGCTTATCACGCCCGACCTGATTTGTGTAACGTAAACAAAGTAGCCGACCCTAGAAATTATTTAGACAAGTTTTATATTGATAGTTTGGTACACGATGATGAAACATTTAAATTTTTAGTAAAAATGTTTGGCGCCAATAAAATTGCCTTAGGCAGCGATTTTCCGTTTCCGCTTGGCGATTTGGAACATGGAAAATTTATAGAAGAAATGAAGGAACTAACCAATGAACAAAAGGAACAAGTTTTATACAAAACGGCTCAAGAATGGTTAGGTTTAAAAAATATATAAAAGCAACTCAATGTTAAATTTATGTTACTTGTTTTAATAAATAAACATTTCACCAACTTAGTGGCATATAATTTGATTTAAAAATATTTAATTTACAAACAAAAAACACATACATGAAACGACTGGTTTTATTTGCTTACATTTTAATAGCAACATTTACATTAAAAGCACAATCATTAAACGATGGCTTAAAAGCTTTAGATTTTGAAAAATTTGAACAAGCTAGAAATATTTTTTCTGATTTAACAATAAAAGAGCCATCCAATGGATTAAATTATTACTATTTGGGGCAAGCTTATATTAGTTTATTTAAACCTGATTCTGCCATAGCTGCATATAACAAAGGAATAATTGCTGCACCAAAAACTGCTGAATTGTATGCTGGTTTAGGTGAATTACTGTTAGAAGAAAACCAAACCACAGAAGCACAAGCTCAATTTGATAAAGGATTGGCATTGTGTAAAAACAAGTATGGCGAATTTAATAATGCAAAAGGTTTAGTAGCTATTGCTAGTGCAATGATTGCAGGTGAAACTAAAATGTTAGCCCAAGCATCGGCATTAATGGAAGAAGCATATAAAATAAGTAAAGAAGATTATGATGTATTAACTACTGCTGGTGATGTATTTTTAGAAATGTCAGATGGTAGTAAAGCTGCTACTTTTTACAACAGAGCCACCGTTTTAGACCCAAACAGACCAAAAGCATTTGCTAAAATTGCTTTGATTTGGATTAGAATAAAAAACCTACAAGTTGCTAAAGAAGCATTAGATACTGCATTTGCCAAAGACCCTAATTATGCAACTGCATTTAAAAATCAAGCGGAGTTTTATTCAGTGCAACGTAAATTTGGTTTGGCTAAAGAAGCTTATAAAAATTACTTAAAAAACTCAGAGGTTACCTCTGCTAATCAATTGCGTTTTGCATTAATTTTGTTTAAAGCAAAAGAGTATGGAGAAGCATTAATAAACGTAGAAGAAGCCAGAAATAGTGATAAAACTAATAATATATATATCAATCGTTTATATGCTTATGCTTGTTACGAAGCAGGTAATTTAAAAAACGACATGCCTACTTTTATAAAAGGATTAAGTGCCATTGAAACTTTAATGAGTAAATTAGCAGCAGCAAAAATTACTGCTGCTGATTATGAGTATTTAGGTAAGTTACAATCAAAAACAGGTAAAGATAGTTTGGCTTTAATTAACTTAAATAAATCATTGACTTTAGATCCAAATAAAGGAGAAGTGAAAATTGAAATTGCCAAAATTTACGACAAACAAAGCAAATACGTTGAAGCAGCTTTAATTTACGAAGAGTATATTAACACCGCTAAAAAAGTTACTGTTACAGATAATTATACCATTGGTAAATATTATAAAAATGCTAAAATGTACGAAAAAGCCGATGAAGCTTTTGGAAGAGTAAATTCTACAATGGCAACTTATGGCGATGCTTGGTACCAAAGAGCAAGTGTAAATGCATTATTAGATTCAACTTGGCAAAAAACAACCGCTAAAGAACTTTTCGAAAAATATATAGAAATAACTTTGGCTGATACTGCAAAATTTAACAGATTAAGAGTAAGTTTATCAAAAAATGTAGCATTATCATATGATTATTTAGGAAAATATTATTTCCAAAAAGATATGAAAAACGAATGCAAAGAAATGTTTAAAAAGTCTTTAGAATTTGATCCAAAAAACCAAACAGCCATTGATATTTTGAAGAGTTTAAAATAACAATTTTTATTATTCTTAAAAGCCCATTTTAATATTTAAGATGGGCTTTTTTAGTGCTTTAAATAACTAAAATGAATAAGTTTCTTAACAATTTAAAAATATAAAATAAACTAATTTTAAACTTAACTTTTGCATATTTGCATTGTGACAATAACAAACCAACCAAACATTTATATTACAAAAATCTATATGCTTAAAGCAAGTATATTTTTATGCTTGTGCTGCTTTGGGTTGAATAGTTTTTGCCAAAATGTGGTGATTAGTGAGTATTATAATGAAACTTACCCCTCAGATGAATGGGCAGAGATATTAGTAATAACTGACAACACTAATTTAACCAATTATACATTTAGAGGAAACAATGGAAGTCAAAATAATTGGGGAACAGCAATCACTTTTACTTCAAATTCTCTTTGGACAAATTTAAGAGCAGGAACAATAATAGTTATTTGGTTTAGAAATGTGAATTCAACAAATGTTGCAGTTCCATTGGATACAAATAAAAGTGACGGTTTTATTCAAGTTCATTGTATGTTATCTACACATTTTAGTTATTCTGGAAGTCAAGCTTCAGTTTTTGGTGTTGCACCCTACACTTCAAGTAAAGGAAATTCATTTGAAGTTGCGAATGGTGGAGAACTATTTCAAATTAGAGATTCTTCTGGAAATAATATTCATACTTTAGGTCATAAAGCAACGGTTACTAATTCTGGAAATTTATTTACGTCCTTAATATCAATAAACAAATTAAATCATTCAAGTGCGATTGTTTCTTTTAGTAATGTTTCAATTTGTCCAGGAAACAATATAAGTGCTTATATTGGGGGAACAAGTGATACATTAAAAACAAGTGAGGGTTCTAGCTACATCACCCAAGGTTTACCAAATAAAAGAGCAAGTGATACTACTTCAAATTTGGAATTTTGGCGCAGCCTTCGTCATCCGCCTTTTGATACCATAAATTTAAATACTCCCATTGATTCATTTGCTTTTGGAAAAGTGAGTTTATCTTGGACAACTTCTGGATGGACAGACCCTAATCCTTCAGACGGAACTGTGGGATACATTGTTTTACGAAATACTACAAATTCATTTGTAGCACCTACAGATGGTAAATCCTATTCAACCTTGGACACAGTAGGAACAGCAACAGTTGCTGGTCATGTTTATTTATCAACAACTCTAGTTTTTACAGACAATTATACTTTTAATTGTGGTACAACTTATTTTTATAAAATATATGCTTATCGTTATTCCACCAATGGTGCATTAGGAACTGCAAGAGGTAGAGCTTATAACGAAAAAGGAAGTATTTTTTCATCAATAACCAAGCCCTATCCTATAGCTCAAAGCATTAACTCAAATTAAAAAAACAAAAAAACATGAAAATAAATTTACAAACCACAATTAAAACAATCATATTATTTATTGTGATTACACTTTTTTCAAATGGCGTTATAGCTCAAAACCAGAAAGCTTGGAATGGAAATTCAGGTGGTTTTAGGATAGATACAACTATCAATTCTAGTTCGCAAGTAACTTGGAGTTTAACATTAGGTGCTGGCAGTACAACTTCAAAAGTTGATGGTGGTGGACGAAAAGGATTAACTACTGTAACATGGGGAAATGCTACTTCTGCAATGATTAGAGATACCATTAAAGCTTTTGAAACATTAAATAATTGTACGAGTAATTTAGTTAATAAACCAGTTGATGTGTATCCAAAACCAGTTGTAAGTATTGGAGTAAATGATACTTTATGTGTTGGAGGAACTTTAAGTTCTAAAACTTTAACAGTTTCTAATTTTTCATCTATTGGTGGAGCAAGCAATTTAGGCGAATTTAATATTACAGTTGATTTAAGAATTGGCTCAACAACTGGCTTGTCTGCAATTGGTGGTCCAGTTGCACTTCCTTCGGCTACAAGTAGCGGTGTTATTTCTGTGCCTGCTATACCTACAGGTTCATTACCTACTGGAACTTATTATTTAGTTATAACAAATTTTGCTTCAAACGTTGCTGCTGCAACTAATAATCCAGCTCCCGGAAGTTATGCTAGTGGAAACTCAGCAGCAACCGTTTCTGCTATTCCTACCAATTATATTGTTTATATTAGACCAGCATTTACAACTCCTATAATTCAAGCATATTAAAATATTGAATATATACTTAAAAAAACGAAAATTCTAAATCAAGCTAAAAGCATGAAATTTATTACCATTTTAACGGTTATGTTAGCCTTTGGCATAACCAAAACTTATGCCCAAGCTGATACTGCTTGTGCTGGCTCTTCAACTAATATTTACGATGTACCACCAAATGCAGGTTCAACTTATACCTGGTCGTTAAAAAACAGCTTAGGAACCATTGTGCCAATAGCTGGTAGAACCGATAGTATTTTAATTACCTATGGAACAGTGCCAGGTATTGATACTTTGCGCTTAATAGAAATCGGACCTTCGGGCTGTTTAGGCGATACTATGAAATTGGCAGTAGTTATTTTACCAAATATAACTGCTACAATTAGCGGAACTGATTCTATTTGTGTGAATAATTCAAGTATTGGTCGACTTAGAGTAGTGTTAACAGGAAGTACAAGTTGGAATATTACTTATACCGATGGAACAACACCAGTAAGTGTAACAGGTATTACAGCTAGTCCATACATTTTTAATTCACCAACTTACACTACTCAAGGTGTTAGAACCTTTACATTAACTTCGGTTTCAGGTATAGGAAGTTGCCCAGCTGCAATAAGCGGAAGTGGAAGTGTAAGGGTATTTCCTAAACCAGGCGCTGTTACAATAAGTCATTATTAAAAATTTATAGCTTATTTACATAAAATTTTAAAAACCAAGCTCCAAATAGCTTGGTTTTTTTTATTTATCAAAAAAATATATTGTTTTATCGATTTCAAAATATATTTTTACACTATTAAAAATATTTAAATATCCGTAAAATGAAAACTACAACTAAGAAAAAAATAGTAAGATTTATACTTTTTTTATGCTTTATATTATCTATTGGAATAGTTAATATTAATGCTCAAACTCAATCAGTTTGTGCTGGTTCTACAAAAATTTACGATATAAATCCAAATGTTGGTTCTACTTATTATTGGTCGCTTAAAAATGGTTTAGGAACTATTACTACTGTTAGTGGCCGAAGTGATAGTATTATAATAAATTATGGAACTGTAACTGGAACTGATACTTTAAGAGTAGTAGAAGTAGGTTCTTCGGGTTGTAAGGGCGATACAGCTAAAATACGAATTTTAATATTGCAAAACTTAACAGCAACCATTAGCGGAACTGATTCTATTTGTACCAATAATGCAAGTATTAATAGAATTAATGTTGCATTTACTGGTGCTGGTCCTTGGAACTTATCATATACCGATGGAACTACTCCTGTAACTGTTAATAATATTTCATCAAATCCTTATTTAATAACAAGTCCTGTGTATTCAACTGTTGGGATTAGAACTTTTACCATCACATCAATTAGTGCAGCAAATAGTTGCCCCGCTGTTATAAGCGGAACAGGAAGTGTGAGGGTTTTTGCTAAACCATCTACAATTACCATTAATACTTATTAATTTTTATTTTTTTTAAAAAAGACTTGACAATGTAATTTTAATTTTTAACTTTGCATTACAAAGTACTTTTAACTATGGATAATTCTAACAGCAATTTAAACGACTTAGCACATATAAGGCAATTAATGGAGCGCAGCTCTAAGTTTGTTTCATTAAGCGGACTTTCGGGAGTATTTGCAGGTTTGTACGCTTTGGTTGGTGCGGGAATGGTTTATTATTTTAATGAATTAGATAAAAACTTAATGTATGAAACTGGCAACTTTTCTTCAACAAAAAAATTACTTAGTTTAAGTTTTACTCAATTCTGTTTTGTAGATGCACTGCTTGTTTTAATATTTTCTTTATCAACCAGTTTTTGGTTAAGCTATAAAAAAGCCAATAAACTTGGCGAAAATATTTGGAACAATTTAACCAAACTGGTTTTTATAAATATGATGGTTCCTTTGGCAACAGGCGGTATTTTTTGTTTATTACTTATTTACCATCACCAATTTATTTTTGTAGCTCCTGCTACTTTAATTTTTTACGGTTTAGCTTTAGTTAATGTAAGCAAATACACTTATACCGATATTTTTCAACTAGGAATAATTGAAATTATTATAGGATTATTTGCCATGTTTTTTTTAGCAAATGGACTATTGTTTTGGTCAATTGGCTTCGGCTTAATGCACATTATTTATGGCATTGGCATGTATTTTAAATACGAACGTAAACTTTAATAAATCAATTTTTATAACCCTAATTTTATGAAAATTGATATTGAAAATATAAATAAAGCATTCGAAAACCGAATACGTTTGGGAATTATGAGCGTATTAATGGTAAACGATAAAATTGATTTTAATACAATGAAAGAACTATTAAACTTAACCGATGGAAACTTAGCAAGCCATATTACTGGGCTTGAAAAACAATGTTATATTAACGTTAGCAAACAATTTGTTGGCAAAAAACCCAACACTACTTTTGAGGCAACACCCGAAGGCAAGTTGGCTTTTAAAACTCATTTAAACGCTTTAGAAAAACTAATTAAAGGATAATCTATATTTTTTTAACTATTCACTTTGAAATTAAAAGTACTTTTAAATAAAAAATAACATGGAAATAACAATTTTATTATTACTCATTCAACCAATACTTTTTATATGGATATTATATAAAGCCATTAAAAATGTAAACAAAATAGTTTTAAATAGTAACCAAGAAAGCATATTTGAACATGACGAATGGGACGCATTAACCATTATTACTACTTGGGTAATTCCTATAATTGGGTTTTTGGTAAACTTTGGAGACCGAAGTTACCACCATCCTGACTCGTGGGGAGATGACATGTTTAGTTTGTTTGCGCCAAAATACATTCCTGAAATGGCGTTATTTTATTTTGTAAGTGTGGCTATACTTTACCTGGGCAATTATTTTGGTAAAAAGCAATTATGGCTTTGGTATATAAGCAATGGCTTAAATGTTTTAGTTATTACCATAAGTGCTTTAGCCACAATTCAACTTGGAAGTTTGGGGCTGCTGTTAACTGCTACTCCTATTTTAGGCTTTTTATTATTTGTTCCTTTTTTAAATATCATTTTATTAATTAGAATGTTTTTAATAAAACAAAAAGGTAATGAAAATCTATCCCAAAACACATTGATAGCATTTGGAATTGCCATAGTTTATGCAGCACTATTTCAATTTATTCTTCATCAATTTGGCTTTAACGAGTTTGGTTTAATAAAAGCATTTACCGAATCGAAAGATGGATTTATTCCTAAAATAATTACACAAATTTTTAATTAACATAAATAAAAAAAACAATCATGAAAAACGGAATCTTTATTTTTATCTCTTCTATTATTTACACCTATTTGTTATACAACCAAGGAATTGGTGTAAACATTTTACTGCTAAATTTAGTGCTTATCCCTACCCTATTTTTATCGAACAAAAACTATTTAAAAAACAAGTTATCCTTATTATTTGCTGCAGGTGCTTTAATTAGTTCAGTGTTTTCATTTGTAAACGGACATGCAATCACCGTTTGGGCTAATATTTTCTCATTGTCGTTTTTATCTATTTCTATTAACCTAAAACAACAAACCATTATTACCAGTTTGGTGCATGTTGTATTTTCATACATTACTTCCATTGCCCAAATAGTAAAACGATTTAAAGTAAAATACTTCTCTGAAAACCAAGAAAATGGATTGTTGCGAAAACGAATAGTGATTTATTTAAGCAGTATTTTAGTGTTTACCTTATTTGTAATTTTATACCAAGCCTCCAACATTACCTTTAGCATATTTTTATCTCAATTTAGCTTAACGTTTATCAATGCGCGAGTACTGTTCTTTTATTCAATTGGCTTTATATTAATTTATGCCTTTTACCGACCAAGAATACTTGCTGTACTAGCTATTTACGAAAAGTTTTTACCTTTAACTGTTACCCAAAACAACTATCAAAACTATAGTTTTATAGGCAACAGTGTAACCGAAGAAACCGAGTTCAAAACGGGTGTAGTAATGCTCAGTTTATTAAATGGATTGTTGCTATTGGTAAATGTGTTAGACCTTCAGTTTATGTTTGGTGGCGAGCTTTTACCAGCTAATATTTCCTATTCGCAGTATGTGCACCAAGGTATTTTTAGTTTAATACTTTCTATAATAATTGCCATAGGCATTATACTTTGGTATTTTAGAGGAACACAAAATTTTGCACAACAAAAAACCTTAAAAGTATTGGCCTATGTATGGATAGCGCAAAATTTATTAATGTTATTGAGCGCAGCTTACAAAAATAATTTATACATCAACGAGTTTTCGCTAACCTATAAACGCATTGGGGTTTATGTATTTTTAATTGCAACAGCCGCAGGTTTATTGTTTACTTTAATAAAATTATTAACCAAACGAAGCAATTTTTATTTGATTAAAGCCAACTCGCTAACTTGGTATGTTATTTTAGTAATGGCGGTGCCAATTGGTTGGGATAAAATGATAGCTGAATTTAACATTTACCAAGCACAAAGTAAAGGCAAAGAACCTGATGTAGTCTATTTATGGAGTCTTTCTTATCAAGCTTATCCTGCTCTAATAAATTATGAATTATATAAATATGGTAATGACTACAAGAACAATTATTACCCAAATCAAAAACTAATTTATTTAGCCAAAAAGGAAGGATTGTATTGTTGGCAATCCTACAATTTAGCAAGATGTAATGGTTATGATGAAATTGCTAAACACCCACAATTGCTCGATTCATATCCACAAAGTTTATTTAAAATTTATTCCACTTATAGAAACCTTAATTTTTAAAATAAAACATGAAAAAAGTAATTATTTGGCTTACTATTTTTAGCATAGCAATGGGATTATTGGAAACTTCAGTGGTAATATATTTACGAGAAATATATTACCCCGCAGGATTTAAATTTCCGTTAGTAAATATTAAAAAATCAATAATTGAAGTAGAGCTGTGGCGCGAGTTAGCTACCATTATTATGCTTGTAGCAATTGGGTATTTGGCAGGTAAAACCAAAGCCCAACGGTTTGTATTTTTTCTATTTTGCTTTGGGGTATGGGATATATTTTATTATGTGTTTTTAAAACTATTTTTAAACTGGCCTGAATCGTTACTCACTTGGGATATATTATTTTTATTGCCTGTTCCATGGGTTGGACCTGTGTTAGCTCCTTGCATAGCTTCTTTGACAATGATTGGTTTAATGTTTTTAGTAATAACGCTCGAAGGCAAAGGATATAATGTAATATTTAAACCCAAACATTATGCATTATTGGTTTTGGGCAGTTTGGTTTTTATTGGAAGTTTTACCCAAGATTATATTCAATTACTGACAATGGGTAAAAACAATTTATCGCCCGAAAAGATGTTAGTAGTATTTAAACATTACGAACCAATAAGCTATAACTGGTGGCTATTTGCGTTAGGTGAGTTAATAATATTGTTGAGCTGCAATTTGCTTTGGAAGGATACTAAAAATTTAAAATATGAATAAGAATTTGTTGAAGAAAATTTCAGGTATTGTAATAACAGCCATCAATATCATTAACATTATTTGCATTTTTTTTCCATTTAAATTATTTGAAATATTAAATTATAGATTAATATTCTTTTTGATGTTAATTCTAACAGTTTTACAATTATTTATTGCTAAAAATAAAATATTAAACAATAATTTCCAATATTCTGTTAATAGCATTGCTTTCGTTTTGAATTTGATTATTATATTATTTATTATAATATATATCTTTTTCATATTTATTATACTTATGAGTGATGGTGAAATTTTTGGTAATTTCACTAATTAATAAAAGCCAATTATATGATAATAAAAATAAACAACTACGTTCGACCCCGTTGGGGTCGTATGTTTATAAAATAACAATATGAAGCTATAAACATGCAACCCTGAAGGGGTTGAACAACAGCAAAAATTCCGAATATACGTTTGAAAAAAAATTCATCAATATTGTTCGACCCCGTTGGGGTCGTATGTTTATAAAATGATGATATGATGCTATAAACATGCAACCCCGAAGGGGTTGAACAACAGAAAAAATTCGGATATATGTTTGAAAAAAAATTCAACAACAACGTTCGACCCCATAGGGGTTGAACAACAAAAAAATCTGGATATATGTTCGAAGCCATTTTACTTTGTCTGAAAAACTTTTAGTTTATTTCATCATATCAACTATCCATATAATTATTTGTTATACGAATACACCAATCTTAAATCAATAAAATTGGCAACTTGGGCATGGGCTAATAAATTTACTCCCATACCCCATTTGTTTTTTGTTCGATACATTAATCCCCATCTATGGTATACATTATTGAAATAATTTGACTCATTAAAAAAATAATAGCCTAATTGTTGAGAAAATACATAATTACCAAGTAAAAACTCGTGCCCAAACATTAAACCATACCTTAAATTACTTTTATTTAAACCATCGCGTTTAAGTTTTTCTTTTAAAGCATTATCAACTATTAACTCGTTTGCAAGGGTAAATGCATGAATTCGCGAAACTTGTCTACTATAATTAGCTGTTAATCCATATATAAAAAAAAGTTCTTGTTCGCCAATAGCATTATTTTTAGCACTTAAAAATGTACCTAAATCAAATCTATTTTGTTTTTTATAATTAGCATTTGTTTTAGTAAAATTGGGTAATTCATTATTATTTAAATTATAAGATAACCTTAAATTGGCAGTAGGCCAATTAACACCTTTGTTTGGGTTTTTAATTCCGCCATTTGAAATATGAAGGTAATTTCCAATGAATGATATTTGAAAATGGTTGGATAAAGCATATTGAAAGCCTGCACCTAAACCTACATAAATGCTAATTGGTAAACTATAGCTTAAGTTATTTGGGTTGGAGTTTACATCGTGTGGATTAGTTAAAAACGAAAGGCCGCCATAAGCATCAATAAGTAATTTCGATTTTTGGGTAAGTTTAAATTGTGGTTCAAAATTATAAAATATTGAAGTGGCTTTTCCGAGTATTGCATTATCAAAATTAAAATAGTTAACGCCAAAACCTGTGTTTAAAAAACAATTACAATTTTGCCAAGACTTTTCGGTTAATTTTTGTGTGGTATAAATTAACTCTGCACTATAAGGATTGGCACCAGAAGTATTTTGTACATCTTGACTATGCGCAAAAATAAATCCGTAATGTGCACCTAAGCTAAGCCCCTTTAAATTTAATTGTTCATGTGGCTGACCAAAACAATTAATACCAATAGTTAAACAAAAGCATAAAATTATACATTTCATTTTGGTATAACATTTATTATTTAAAAAATGTTTGTTTATATTTTATTTCAATAATATAAGCAATTCCTACACCTAAAGCGTAAGCCATTAAATCGCTCCAAAGAAAACCCGAACCTAGCACCAAAGCGCCAAGCGTGGTGTTTCTAATAGTATTAATCCAAGGTGCTTGGTATAGTTGGCTTATTTCTATTGCATAGCAAAATAATAAACTAAAAACCGCTACTTGTTTGCTGCTTTTTTGGGCAAATACAAATGCCATCATGGTATAAATCATTGAGGCCCAAATGGCATCGCCAAGGTAAGAATTTATAAAATTGGGCAATAAGTAATTGAACTTGCGCGATAATAAACCGAAACTCATTACTGCTGGAATAATAATAATATAAATTTTTCTATTACGTTGCATTTTTTCAATTAAAAAAAGCGAGCTAAGAAAATCTTAACTCGCTTCTATTTTTTATTAAAAAATTATTTATTCAATAATTAACTTTTTTGTAATCGTTCCTTCGTTTGTTGAAACTTGAATAAAATAAATACCCTTGGGTATTTCAGCTATTGAAATTTCAATGTCGTTTGAACCTAAAAATAATTTACTAGTTATGGTTTTTAATAATGCACCATTAATAGCATGTAAATTAATTGTAGCATTTTGAACTTGGTTTGCATTTAAAACCATGTTTACTTTATCGGTTGCCGGATTTGGATACAAATTTAAATTATAACTAGTTTTATTAATATTGTTAATGCTTGTTCTGCTTAATAATGTTTCAAACGAGTCAACTTCACCATTACTCCAAGCTATGTAAAAACCTAATAGTAAATTATTATCTAATAAGTATAAGTTGTTATCAGCAACATTGTTAATTGATATAACTATACTGTCCTTTTTGAATCTATCTAAAAAAACTTGCGTTTTTCTAGTAGTATCTAAACTAATACCCGAGGCAAACATTACACCAGCCAAGCCTGTGCGACCAACTAAATTAACTGCTGATGAAAATAAACCTCTTCCTGAAGCATCGCCTTTATCAATAATATATGTTGCTCCTGCATTGCCTTTAACTGGGCTATATTTATAAGTTCCCGCATAAGGAGTTCCTTTAGCAACAAAAACTGCTTCTTGAAAACCTTGAATATTTAATTTTCCTAAGTTATTACAACCATGGAAAAATGTTACTTCATTAGCCGGAGTTGCAAATGATGATAACTCTTTAGCTGGAGTAATTAGTTTAACTCCAAAGTTTGATGAAATTCCATCAGGATTTGGTCTATAGGAAGGTCCTGTAAAACCATAAGCAATGGCTACGTTAAAGTTAGAATCTGGTAATAAACTTACTGACCATAATGCATTTGTTGTATCTGTTGCATCGCCTTTTGTTAAATTAATCCTAACAGGAACATAAGCATCTGTCGATCCACCTAAAGTTGTATTTCTAAAACCTAAATCGTTTACTATTTTGGTTCCATTCGCGTATAAATCAATTTTACGAATTAAAGTATCAGGCGAGTTGTGTATTATTTGTAATTTGTTTTTTAAACGAGGTAATTCAATTACAGTACCATTATTTAAAGCCAACATCAATTTAAATGATGCTGCATTGGTTGGATTACCAATACTATTATAAAAACCCGATGTAAAAATCATACCCGATTGATTTAACCAATTGGTTGCATTCATTAAATATGAACCATTAAAAACTGATTTATCATTATTACTAATTGTAAAAATGTAGTTACTATTATCTGTTCTTAAACTTGAGAAATCACTATAGTTTAAACCAGTTAAAACTGCAGTTTGATTAGAAACTCTATTAAAAGTTAATGCAGGAGCATCGGGACTTCCATTGGCAACAATATACTGAAACGCATTGTTTACCAACGAACCTTCGGGCATACTATCATAACCTTCAATATTAAATAATCGATTTACTCCATTAGGATTTGCTGCAAAATTGGTGGTGTCTTTTAATCCTAAAGCCATAGCAACGTACGATTTACCTGATTCAAAAGGAATGTTAGGAATTAATAATAAGGTATCATTTAATCCTGCATTTGAAACCCTTACTAAAGTGTTTTCAGCTTTAATAGTTACAAATGGTGTAGCACTTCTAAATGTTAAACCAGAAATTGCTTTTGTATTGTTAAAATAAACATCCACACTATTTAACGCTGCATCGGGTGCATTGTGAATTAATTGAATACGCGTAGCTTCGTTTAATTTAGCTACATTACCATTTGTATCAACTGCATATAATCCAAAATCATTTCCATTTTGGTTGGCACTTGGATTTAAAAACCCTGCTGCAAATACTGTAATAAATTTTTGGTTTAAAGGAGTTAAATCAACACCATACGATTTAATTACTGAACGTGTTCCCGTTAATCTCATTTCTAAGTAAGTTGGTACATTGCCTAAAAATATTGCTTGCGCACCGCCATTTGATTGAGCGTAACGTAAATTTGTTGGCATTGCTCCCGATAAAACATCAGGCTTACTAATAATATCAACTCCAGGAGCATCGGTTACACCATGAAAAATATTTACTTGAACTCTATTATTTCCAGCAGCCCAAGCTGTAACTGTTTTAGCAATTAATTGTACTCCAGTTGCAATACCATTTGGATTTGTTGCAAACGAACTTGGGTTTGCAACACCTACTACCATCATTACTGTATTTGAATTTGCGGCAACGTTTCTTGTAAAACGAGCCAATACTTGATCGCTACTATCAATACTGGTATGGTGGTTAATATTTATTCTAACATTGGCTGAACTCGCATTTAAAATTGGAGTAGCTTGTTTAAAATTTACATTATCAAATTTATTTCCATCTACATAAATATCAACAGTATCTAAAATAGGATCTGATGCATTATGAATTAATTGAAAACGGGCAGTTTGAGCATGTACTGTAAAAAATACTGCACTGGTTATTACTGCAAATAATGATTTCTTAAATAAGTTAAAGTGTTTCATTTATAATTTTTAGTTTTAATATTTTAATTTTTTATTAAATAAATATTGTTGAAGGCAAATATAATCTTTGATTGATTATTTCAAATAGTAAATTAAAAATACCAATTAGTTGCTTTGCTA
>CAMCEM010000049.1 GCA_945873755.1 Chitinophaga pinensis
ACACCACTTAATAGTGTTATTGGATTCACTGACTTACTGAAAAAAACACAGCTTTCTATAGTTCAACAGCAATATGTAAACAGTGCCAATGTTTCCGGGCACGCCCTATTGGGTCTCATCAATGACATTCTTGATTTTTCCAAAATTGAAGCAGGGATGTTGGATCTGGAAGTGATAAAAACAGACATGGTTCAATTGTTCCAAGACAGTATCGATATCGTTAAATTCTCAGTCGCAGAAAAAGATATTGAATTGTTGCTCGACATCGATCCCAACATACCTAGATTCGGGTTTGTAGATGCCGTTCGAATGAAACAGATTTTGTCCAATCTTTTAGGAAATGCAGTTAAGTTTACGTTAAAGGGGGAAGTTGAGCTGAAGATCAGCTACCAGGCCGTTGATTCCAACAATGGTAAACTTTTGGTTTCGGTAAGAGATACTGGCATTGGTATCAATAAAGAGCAGCAATCGAAGCTCTTTAAATCATTTTCGCAGGCCGATAGTTCAACCACGCGTAAGTTTGGTGGTACCGGTTTAGGACTTGTTATTTCTCAATTGATTGCAGAAAAAATGGGCAGTACGATCCATATCCAAAGCACGGTAGGAGTTGGAACTGTTTTCTTTTTTGAAGTGACCACTCGTTTTGAGGCTGGGGAAAAGCTGGATTACACAAAGATCAAAGGGGTGAAGCGATGTTTGATTATTGACGACAACGCCAATAATCAAACAATTATGAAACAAATGCTTCTTCAATGGCAGATTGAATCTGAATGTTGCGATAGCGGTTTTGAGGCGCTCAAAATAATTGAACAACCCGAACCCTTTGACTTAATCATTTGTGATTACAATATGCCCTATATTAACGGCATAGAAACAATAAGAATGCTGAAGGATAAATTAAAATTAAGTATTGTAAAACAGCCTGTTATTCTTCTGCATTCATCTTTAGATAACCATAACGTGGAAAAAGATTGCTTAGAATTAGGTATTCGCTTTCGCTTAAGTAAACCCGTAAAAAGTAACGATTTATTTATTTACCTCAACAATTTATACCAGGAGAACACTACCAACCTTGATATTGAAATTATCGAATCGCCCAAAGCAGACAATATTAACGAAGGAGTAAAAATACTAATTGCAGAAGATGTGTATTTGAATATGGTTTTAATTAAGGCCATGCTTTCTGAGCTTGGTTTCAATAATGACATCATTGAAGCTAAAAACGGTATTGAGGCCGTTGAAAAATACCAAAATATGAGCCCTGATTTGATTTTAATGGATGTGCACATGCCCGAATTGGATGGGATAACTGCAACCAAAAAGATTAGAGAAATTGAATTATTAACTGGCAAAAATGTTCCAATAATAGCACTTACTGCAGGTGCACTTAAAGAAGAAAAGGAGAACTGTTTTGCTAGTGGAATGAATGACTTTTTAACCAAGCCACTTGTGCCAGAGAAGATAATGGCAGTGCTTAATAAATATTTGACAAAAAAAGAACATTCGCCTGAATTACTTCATCATGATAAATCTGAAAATGATTTACATATGGCTTATGATGAATTGGTAAATTTGTTTAACGATAAAACAATTATTAAGGAAGTATTGATGATAGCAATTGATGATATACCTACTAAAATAAATGAACTAGAGGATGCTTGCAATAGAAAGCACATCGAAAGTGTAAATACAGCAGCACACAGAATAAAGGGTTCGTCAAGTTCAATGCGCTTTGGTTTAATGACCAAAATTGCAGAGAAAATAGAAATGGAATCAAATGCTAGTTGGAACGATAATTTAAAATTACATTTATCAGAGCTCAAGGCTGAATGGGAAATAGTTAAGAAAATTATCCTCCAAAAACTAAATTAATTCATTGATAGGATCAAAATTTCTAAGTTCAATAATTATTATCCTCAATTAGCCTGAAGTGACAAATGAACATCAATATAAAGTTACAATAGTTTGGACTGGTAACAAAGGGCTTGGAACAAAGAGCTATCAATCATACGACCGAAATCATACTATTACTATTGACAACAAAGTGGATATTTTGGCTTCCTCAGACCCTGCATTTCTTGGTGATAAGTCAAAACATAATCCAGAAGAACTATTAGTTTCTTCATTATCGAGTTGCCATATGTTATGGTATTTGCATTTATGTTCAGCTAACGGAATAACTGTTATTGACTACAAAGACAATGCAAGTGGAACAATGAAAGAAACAGCTGAAAATGGCGGACACTTTACAGAAGTGGTTTTGCGGCCAACCGTAATTATAACCGACCAAACACTAGTTGAAAAAGCAAACGAATTACATAAAGAAGCGAATAAAATGTGTTTCATTGCAAATTCGTGCAACTTTCCAGTTAAACATATTTCAACTTGTAAAGCTGAGAATTAATGCAATGTTTTATTGAACTGAATAGACTTAAATAGGTATACATAAAAAAGTGTAAACAAATAAAAACAATGATAGAAAAAGCGGCATGTTACGCTTAAATTATTTTACATGGTTTAAAACAGTAAATACAAACACTAAGATAAATTGGATAATTAATGCAAGAAATTTACTGAAGGCATTTAACTAAAATAATGAATTACCTAGTACAAGTTTCTGTTACAATTGATGTTAAGGTATCGTTCATATCCCAAGGATAGGTGATAACCAAATTATTTGTTTTTATTTTATTGATTGAAGAAATAAGTTGATCGGGAGTACCTTTTTAAAAAATAATTGAATTATTGCCTTATAATTCCCAATTTCCATAAACTGAACTATCGCTATTTAGTCTTCCCTCAAAAAGTCATCTTCAATTTTTCTTCTTTCTTTTTCCTTAGATGAAAAAGAAACAAAAAATCAAGGCAAAAAAAAGCTTCCACGCACTAGGCTAGGGCTGGCCCGCCTTTTTGCCGACCCCACGCACGTAGTTAATGGAATAGTTTTCCTTACAATTTCTATTTTATTTTATTAAAAACTTAGATAAAATGGTTGCAAAAATGAAAAATTCTGCAAGAATTCTTTTGTTTTTTACTTCTTTTCTTGCAGAATTTTATACACCATTTTTTACCAAAATTGTCGATTTTGTTATTGTTTATATAGTTTTTGATGCACGACTATTTAAATAAGTTCCATTTGTACTGTATGTTACAAACAGTGAATTTTTTATCAAAGCATCATTCTAGCCTTTTAGTTCTTAAATATTTTTTCATTATTTTTTTATTTTTAAGATGATAAAAATTTAATACATTATAAATAAGCTCAAATTTGTTTTATCATGTGTATTATTCATATTAATAACTATTTTGCAATTGACTCAAAAATTTAAACTAAATAAATTTATACTCCAATAAGTTCAACAAATTCTAACATTTTTTTTAAAAGCTTTATTTTGTTTATTGCTTTTAATAAACAAAAATATTTATATGCCAATAGTTGAAAATAAATTCAAAAATTACATTGCCAATAACAATACCGAAATTCTTATTTTAGGTACTTTTAGCCACAATGTTGTAGATGGCGCTGATTTTTTTTATGGAAAAACACGTAGCTTTTTATGGCATTTACTACCTGTAAGTTTTGGATTAAACAGTTTAAAAGAAGCAAGCTTAATTGAGAAAAAAACTTTTATGGAAAAACATAAAATAGATTTTGCAGATATAATAAATGCGATTGATGTGCCTGAGGGAGAAGAAAATAATTTAGATGATAGTTTTATTGATACCCATGTAAATGAATGGAATAATTTACAAACCATTATTGAAACCCTTCCAAAATTAAAAGCTGTTTATTTTACACGTAAAACTTTTAACGGAATACACCAATCAAAACAACAAATAATGCAAATAGCAGCATTTTGCAAAGCTAAAAACTTGCGTTTTTGCAAGCTTGAAACACCAGCAAAATATTATGATGAAACCAAACAAAAGCAGTGGATTGATACAATTGTAAAACAAACCACTTGCATGAAGGCATAAAAAAAGAGGCCTAAGCCTCTTTTTTTATTAATTATCTTCCTTTAAAAAATCAATTCGTCTTTAAAACCAATTATTTTTACTGTTACATTACTGCTTTTTATTGGGTCGCGCAAAGTTTGTAAATCAAAGCAAATATTATCGGTAAAGTAAGCCAAACACATTTCTGGGGAACTGTCTACTACTTTTAGTTCATATTGTTGAAGGCCATTAACCGAAGTAGATTTTCCAACCAACGAAAAACGCTTTACATTTTGGCTACATCCGCTGTAACCTATACTCATTTTTAAATTAGTACCTTCCATTTTAGCCTCTAAAATATTTATTCCCGCAGCTTCCAAAGTTTCATATACTTTCGACAAATAAACTGGTGCACATAAATTGGCACTTGATATTTTATTTATTAAAACTATTGTTGCTTTTACGTAAGGAAAATAGGCCATTTTGCAATAAGGCTCAAAACCCGACATGTTTCCTTCATATCCTTTGTAAACTATTTCTACTCTATCTCCTTCTTCCAATTTTACAGGTATAGTGGTTAGTTGGGCGCATGGTTGAATCAATGTTCCTTTATCTGTTTTTATCCATATTTCAGAACCATAAATACTTTTACCGCAGCTTTGATAGTAAACAGTTCCTGTAGTTTTTACTACAGTTGTACTTCCATTATTTCCTCCTCCATCATTTTCATCTTCATAACCCCACCATCCTTTTTTACAACTGCTAAAAACAATGCTTAAAATTAATGCCAATATTAAAAATGGCTTCATTGTTAATGATATTTTTTTCATAATATTAAATTTTATTGTTTAACTATTTGATAAAACTAAAAAGCAAAATGCTGCATGTAAAAAATATTAATAAATATTTTAAATTAATCAAATCCAGCTTTATTAAAGCGCAATTTATTATTTTTTAATTATTTACTGTTAAACCATTTTATTTATTTCTATATAAAACTGATAAAAAGAACTTACATTCTTTTAAATTTGAAATAGTTTCTGTTTTTTGCTAAATGTAATGAGTGAAAATAAAAATATATTAACCAATGAAGAAACATTAAGAGCAATTTTTAATACTGCTGTTGATGGAATGATAATTATAAATGATAGAGGAATAATTGAAGCAATTAACCAAGCTGTTACCAAAATGTTTTTTTTTGAAGAAACTGAATTGATAGGAAAAAACATAAGTGTTTTAATGCCGGAGCCCGATAAGTCGAAACATGATGGCTATATAAAAAACCATTTAAATACAGGCGAAAAAAAAATTATTGGCATAGGGCGCGAAGTAGATGGTAAAAGAAAAGATGGTTCCGTTTTCCCATTTTTTTTAAGTGTGAGCAACGTAAAATTGAAAGATGGAACGACAGTTTTTGCAGGTGTTTTACATGATATAAGTGTATTAAAAAAGGCTCAAAAAGACATAGAAGATTACAGTAAAAAACTAGAAAAAACCAATATAGAATTACAAGCCTTAGACAAAGAAAAAGAATTAAGCGAAATGAAATCGAGGTTTATTTCAATGGCCTCGCACGAGTTTAGAACACCGTTAAGCACCATACTTTCATCGGTAAATTTAATGGCAAAATATAATGAGATGAATGAAAAAGATAAATTCAAATCGCATGTTGTTAAAGTAAAATCTGCTATTGTAAATTTAACCGATATTTTAGAGTTTTTTTTATCGGTTGAGAAGCTTGATTCAGGACATTATAAAATAGATGCAGTTGAATTTGATTTTATAGAATTTATTAACTCACACATTGAAGAAATAAGAGATTTATTAAAAGAAAAACAACGTTTGGTTTTACAGTTCAATCCAAATAAAATTATAGTACAACACGATAAAAAAATAATAAGAACTGTATTACAAAATTTGGTAACTAATGCTATAAAATATTCTGACGAAAAAGGTGAAATTATTATTAATATTCAAGTAGAAAATGATACTATAATTTTTAAAATAAGTGATAACGGAATTGGCATACCAGAAGAAGAACAAAAATATTTATTTGATAGATTTTATCGCGCCAAAAATGCATTAAATATACAAGGAACAGGTATTGGTTTAAATATAATAAAAAAATATATTGAACTTATTGGAGGTAATATTACTTTTACAAGTAAAATTAACCATGGTACAACTTTTATTGTATTGTTGCCTATTATTTCAAAAAAATAAAATATGAAAAAAATTCTTTTAATAGAAGACAATAAAGATGTTAGAGAAAACATTGCCGAATTACTTGAATTGTCTGGCTATAAAATTGAGCAAGCGGCTAACGGAAAAGATGGGGTAATTAAAGCCAAACACTTAATACCCGATTTGATTATTTGCGATATTATGATGCCAGAGTTAGACGGTTATGGTGTACTTAATATTTTATCGCACGAGGCAATTACTGCTTCTATTCCTTTTATATTTTTAACAGCAAAAGCCGAAATGGTAGACATGAGGAAAGGAATGAATATGGGTGCTGACGATTATTTAACCAAACCTTTTGAAGAAGAAGATTTGCTAAAAGCCATTGAAGTAAGACTAGGTAAAGTGAATGCCTTACAAAAAGAATTTAATAACTCCATTGATGGCATTGAATCATTTATAGATTCTGCCATTTCTATTGATGATTTTGATACTATTTCGAAGGAAAGAAAACGCGTTGTTTTTAAAAAGAAACAACCTATTTTCAGCGAAGGGAATATTACAAGAGGAATTTATTTTATTGAAAAAGGATCAGTAAAAAGCTATAAAACAAGTTCGAACGACAAAGATTATATTTCAAAAATATACAAAGCAGGTGAGTTTTTTGGATACATAAATATTTTAGAAAACTCAAATTATAGCGAAAACGCTGAGGCAATTGAGGAAACAGTAACCTATTTTATTCCTAAAAACGATTTCTTTTCATTAATTTCAAAAAACAGATTAGTAGCAAATTCATTTATTAAAATGCTTGCAGGTAATGTAATAGAAAACCAAAATAGAATGATTAAATTGGCCTACAACTCAGTAAGAAAACGAGTAGCCGAAAGTTTAATAATGTTAAATAAAACTTATAATACTAATCATTTAGCAATCGATTCGTTTTCTATAAATAGGCAAGATTTGGCAAGTTTAGTTGGCACTGCTGCAGAAACTGTTATAAGAACGCTTTCAGACTTTAAAGAAGAAAAATTAATTGAATTGAAAGGAAGTGTAATTACTATTTTAGAAAAAACTAAATTAGAAAATATGAGGAATTAGATAATATTCTAATACTCATAAAAACCTTTACCTGTTTTTCTTCCAAAATGTCCCGCATCCACTTTTTGTTGTTGTATGCGGTTAGGTCTAAATTTACTTTCTTGGTTAAATAAATGATACATAGAAGTGGTTACAGACAAATTGGTGTCTACCCCTATTAAATCCATTAACTTAAATGGCCCCATTTTAAAACCAGAACTTTCTAACAATGCGTCAACATCTTCCAAATTAGCTACTTGTTCTTCCAATATTTTTAAACCTTCTACATAATAATGCCTTGCCACTCGGTTCACTATAAAACCAGGGGAATCGGCAGCCATCACACAAGTTTTACCCATGCCTTCAATTAGTGCTTTGCAATGCAATGCCACTTGTTTATTGCTTTGCGCACCAATTATTATTTCTACCAATTTCATTATTGGCGCTGGATTAAAAAAATGAATGCCAATTACCCTTTCTGGGTTTGGAATTTTGGCTGCAATTTGAGTAATGGGGATAGAAGAAGTATTGCTTGCCAACACACAATCAGGTGTATTAATTGCAGCTACTTTATTAAAAAAATCGTGTTTAATATCCAAGCGTTCAATAACTGCTTCAATAATTAAATCGGCAATTACTTCGTTAATGTTATTGGTAAAAGTAAGTAAATCTTGCGTTGCAAATTTTTGTTCAACGGTTAGTTTATTTTTATCAACTAAAAATTGTAAGCCTTTATCAATACTGGTTTTTGCTTTATCCAAAACAACTTGGTTTATATCAAACAAAATTGTTTTAAAACCTGCATTGGCAGTAACTTGCGCAATTCCTGCACCCATAGTACCTGCACCTGCTATGGCAATTATTTTTATTTCTTTCATTAAAATATTTTTTGTTAAAAGTTTAACAAATTATCTAAATCGGTTTTAAAGCGTTCTTTTGGTAAAAAATTTTGTTCTAAATTTTCATTAAATGGAACAGGCGAATCTAAACTACCGGTTCTTACTACAGGTGCATCTAAATATTGGAAACAATATTGCGCTATATGCGCAGCAATTTCAGCACCAATTCCACCAGTCAAAGTATCCTCGTGTAGTACAATTGCTTTTCCTGTTTTCTTTACACTTTTTTCAACTGCATCTTTATCCCAAGGCAATAAAGTTCTTAGGTCTATTATATCGGCATCTATATTGTTTTCAGCACAATGTTTTAGTGCCCAATGCACTCCTGCACCATAAGTTATAATCGATACGTCCTCCCCTACTTTTGCCATTCTTGCAGGACCAATTTCTAACATGTAATAATCATCAAACACATCTTCCTCTAACTCTACGTTTCTATACAAGTTTTTATGCTCAAAAAATAAAACTGGATTAGGGTCGTTAATGGCTGCTGTTAGCAATCCTTTTGCTTCGCTTGGTGTACTCGGATAAACAATTTTTAAACCAGGAACATGAAAAAACCATGCTTCGTTACTTTGCGAATGGAATGGACCTGCACCCATTCCTGCTCCTGTGGGCATTCGCACAACCACATCGGCCTGTTGCCCCCAACGGTAATAACTTTTTGCTAAATTATTTACAATTTGATTAAAACCTACACTTACAAAATCGGCAAATTGCATTTCTACCATTGCCTTCATTTTTTTTATTGCTAAACCATAACCTGCACCTAAAATAGCACTTTCGCACAGTGGCGTATTTCTTACTCGGTCTTTACCAAATTGCTCCACAAACCCTTGAGTTATTTTAAAAACTCCACCATAATCGGCAATGTCTTGTCCCATTAACACCAAGTTATCGTGCTTTTCCATGCTTTGGCGCAAACCATCACTAATGGCATCCACCAATCGTTTTTTACTTTTATTTAATGTTGCGGGAGTTGTTATTACATGTTGTAAATTTTCAAAACTTTGGCTTTCTGGCAAATTTACAGGCATATAAACATCTGCCATTTCGGTTGAAGTATTTGCAACAATCTCAGGTTCGTTTAATACTTCTTCCACTCCTAAATCTATTTCAGCTTTAATTTCAGCCCTTAGTTCATTTATTAATTCGTAAGTTAATACTTGTTGTTCTAATAAATAACGTTCGTAATTAACCACAGGATCTTTTTTACCCCAAATTTCGAATAACTCCTGAGGAACATATTTTACACCCGATGCTTCTTCGTGCCCGCGCATTCTAAAAGTAACACACTCCAATAATACTGGCCTTGGGTTATTTCTAATCGATTCGGCCAACCCTCTAATGGTATCATAAACTTCTAAAATATTATTCCCATCAATTCGGTAGGCTTCCATTCCGTAACCAATGCCTTTATCTACAAAACTTTTAAATTTAAACTGTTCATTACTTGGTGTTGAAAGTCCGTAACCATTGTTTTCAATTAAAAAAATTACAGGCAAACTCCAAACTGCTGCTGTATTTAATGCTTCATGAAAATCGCCTTCACTTGCGCCACCATCGCCACTAAAAACTACAGTTACTTTTTTTTCTTTCTGTAATTTATTTGCTAGTGCAATGCCATCGGCCACGCCAAGCATGGCTCCAAGGTGCGAAATCATTCCAACAATGTGGTATTCGTTTGTTCCAAAATGAAATGAACGTTCGCGGCCTTTGCTAAAACCATTAGCTTTACCTTGCCATTGGCTAAATAATTTATTAAAAGGCATGTTACGTCCGGTAAATACACCCAAGTTTCGGTGTAAGGGCAAAATATATTCATCGGTATGCAATGCTTTTACACAGCCTACACTTATAGCTTCTTGTCCAATTCCACTAAACCATTTGCTTACTTTACCCTGACGAAGTAAAATTAACATTTTCTCTTCTATCATTCGGGGTTTTAAAATGGTTTTGTATAAATCAATTAAAACTTCGTTGCTATAATTTTTGCGATTGTATTGAAACATATTATTTTGTTAAATAAAGTGTACGAAAATAGTAATTATGTTTTTAATTGAAGCACTAAAGTTTGCTAAGCTTTTAAAGCAATCGTTTTAAGCTAAAAATTTCTTTTTAAAATCAAATCAGAAGTGGAGTAAATCCGATTGAAAAGTTAAACCTCTAGCATAAAATAACAATAGTAGAAATTTTAATAACTTAGTTTTAAATATGTCTAAGAACTTAATAAATCACTTATTCTATAAAATCAAATAAATATTTACCATCAAATTCAATATTGAATTTTTTTAAAAGTTCAAGGTATTCATCTTTAAAAGTATGTGTTTTGTGATGCTGCTCCTGATTAATAATGTATTTTATAACATTATCGCGTTGCGAATGTGAGTATGAAAATGCACCATAGCCTTCTTGCCAACTGAATTTACCTTGAACTAATTTATTGTCATTTATCCATTTTGAAGATGACGATTTAAGCATTTGCATTTGTTTTGAAACACTCATTGTAACGGGTAATTCAAAAAACACGTGAACATGATCTTTCCATCCATTAACAGCCAATGGAAAAGAATCATCGTTTTTTAAAATACCCGACATATAGCGATGTAAATCGTCACGAAAATTAGAGGTAATTAAATTTTCTCGCCCTTTAACTGCAAATACGCAGTGAATATTTAATTGTGAATAGGTATTTGCCATATTTTCAATTGATTTATTTGTTGTTAAAATAGGTTCGCCCTAACAGGGCTTGCTTTTTCATTATTTTTTTTGTTTACCATAAGGAAATCCCTACGGGATTGCTTGTATTCTGTTTCTTTCTTGCTACAATTAGGTCGCACATACTGGGCTTTATATTCATATCTTTCGGTTTTACCATAAGGTAATCCCTACGGGATTGCTTGTATTCTGTTTCTTTCTTGCTACAGTTAGGCCGCCCATTCTGGGCTTTATATTATTCATACTTTACATTTTTACCATAAGGAAATCCCTACAGGATTGCTTTTGTTTTCTGTTTCTTTATTGCTACAATAAGACCGCCCATACTGGGCTTTATATTGTTCATACTTTACATTTTTACCATAAGGAAATCCATACGGGATTGCTTTTGTTTTAAATTATTTCATTGTCTTCCTTCATTTGAATTTATTGCCCCATCGGGGCAGCCTTATGGTAGAAAAAACCCAAAATTAAAGCGAATCAAAGCCCCAGCGGGGCGAACTTATTTTTGAAATTAAAACAAAAAAAAATTTACAGTAGTTGCTAATTTATCTATATCGCTTTGTTTAGCCTTTGTTTTAGCTGTAACTTCTTTGTAACTAATAAAATCAATAAACTTTTGCAAATCGCTAGTATCTTCATAAGAAGGAATTCGTATGATTACTTCATTTTCTATTCTTTCAATTAACATGTTGAGCTATTTTTTTGTTGTAAAACTTTAGTTTAACTTTACAACACTAATTTTACAGTTATTTTTATTTTTGAATAATTAATCGCACAATTTTTTATTTTCTAAATTATACTTTGAGTCAATCCTACAATTCAATAATTATTACTGGCCCTACTGCAAGTGGCAAAACAGCTTTGGCTGCGCAATTGGCTTATGCATTAAATGGAGAAATAATTAGTGCTGATTCAAGACAAGTTTATAAAAAACTGGACATTGGAACGGGTAAAGATTTAGCAGAATACAATGTAAATAATACGCCCATCAACCACCATTTAGTTGATGTAGCCGAGGTAGGAACCCACTTTCATTTGTATGATTTTATTACCCATTTTTATGGTGCTTTCCAAGCAATTGCAAAGCAACAAAAATTGCCAATTATTTGTGGTGGAACAGGTTTGTATTTAGATGCTGTTATAAAAAAGTTAGAATTGACTGCAATTCCAAATAATTTGGAATTAAGGCAGGGAATTGAAAAATTAAGTAAAGAAGAATTAATTTCACTATTAAATAACTACCCAACAAAATCAATCCAACCCGATTTAAGTAGCCACAAACGATTGATTAGAGCAGTTGAAATTGCTGAATATTTAAATAATTCAATTATTCCTAAAATTGAATTTGTGAATTTAAAACCATTGGTTTTTGCTTTAAATTTACCTGTAGAAGAACGAAGAAATAAAATTTCAAAGCGATTAAAAAACAGGTTTGACAATGGGATGATTGATGAAGTAAAAACCTTATTGAATGAAGGAATTGGCCACGAACGTTTGCAGTTTTTAGGATTAGAATACAAATACATTTCCTATTACTTATTAAACGAAATTACTTATGATGAAATGTTTTTAAAACTTGAAACATCCATTCATCAATATGCCAAACGACAAATGACATGGTTTAGAAAAATGGAAAAAGAAGGCATAAAAATTAATTGGCTTAATGCAACCTTATCAGTTAATGAAAATTTAGAATTAATACTAAAAAAAACAAAAAGCTTTAAGGAGTAAATGAATATTCATCTAACAACTGTTGAGTGGTTTTTTCTAGAATATTTACATCCATTTTAATATCATTATTGGGTCTTCCGTTGGAAGTATTTTTAGGTTGTTTTACTATTTCAGCAGCCACTTCCATTCCTTTTATAATTCTTCCAAAAACGGTATAAGCACCATTTAAATTTGGTGTTCCTGCCGTTGGCAACACTATGTAAAATTGCGACCCACTTGAAGCTCTTGTTGGGTTTTGCGCATCACCTAATCTTGCTGCTCCTACAGCCCCATAAGTATGTAATAATTTTGTGTTTGAAGTATTTATTTCGGCAGGTGTTGTATATCCTGGTCCACCCGAACCATCATTTGCTGGGTCAGCGTCCTTTGAATTTGGATCACCACCTTGAATTACAAAATTATCTACACAACGGTGAAAAGTAGTATTATCAAAAAAATTAGTGTCGGCCAAAGCTAAAAAGTTAGCTCGGTGCAAAGGAGTTTCTTTATAAAGCCACATGTACATATTACCAAAACTGGTTTTTATTTCAATAATTTTTTCAGTTGGAACTGGTTGAATAGTAGTTTTTTCTTCTTTGGTACAAGAAAAAAGCAACACGAACAAAATGGATAAAGTACTAAATTTTTTCATAATTTTTTTTTAACAAATGTATAAATTGAAATGAATTTACAACCTATTTTTTTAATAAAACTGATTAATAAATAAATAATTTTAATAAATTTAAAATAGTAGTATTTTGCGCTTCAATTTGAAAAACAAATTGTTAATATAGAATATTGAGTTTCATTTAATGGAAAAAAATAAAAATAATTATGCCATAATAATGGCAGGTGGAGTTGGAAGTAGGTTTTGGCCAGCAAGTAGAAGTACTTATCCAAAACAATTTTTAGATATTTTAGGAACAGGAAAAACCTTAATGCAGCAAACCTACGAAAGGTTTTTAAAAGCATTTTTACCCGAAAATATTTTTATTGTTACCAATGAAGCTTACGAAGGATTAGTAAAAGAACAGTTGCCTAACATGCCAGAAGACAGAATTTTGGGCGAGCCAACTGCAAAAAATACTGCTGCTTGTATTGCTTATGCAAGTGCTAAAATTCATAAATTAAATACCCATGCGGCTTGTATAGTTGCTCCAAGTGACCATTTAATTTTAGATGAGGTAAAGTTTTTAGGTTATGTGGAAGAAGCATTAAATTATGCCCATAAAAACCCATCGTTGGTTACGTTAGGAATAAGACCTAGCCGCCCCGATACTGGTTATGGATATATTCAATTTATTGAAGATTCGACTACCAATAATATTCATAAAGTTAAAACATTTACTGAAAAACCAACTTTAGAAATTGCTGAAACTTTTATAGAAAGTGGCGATTTTTTATGGAATGCAGGCATATTTATTTGGTCTATATCATCTATAAAAAAAGCATTTAAACAGCATTTGCCAGAGCAGTATGATATTTTTGAAAATGCAGGGCAAAGTTTTTTTACTAAAGATGAGGGAGCTACCATTAAAGCTTTCTATGAACAATGCCGAAGTATAAGTATTGATTACGGAATAATGGAGAAAGCTGAAAATGTTTATGTGATTCCTAGTGAGTTTGGATGGAGCGATTTAGGAACATGGACATCGCTTTACGAAATAATGCCGAAAGACGATAATGGCAATGCAATTAAAGGTAAAAACGTAATGCTTTACGATGTAAGTAATTGTTTAATTAACAAAGCTGAAGCATTAGGGAGCAAAATTATTGCCATTAAATCGGTTAAAGATTTAATTATTGTTGATACTCCAGATGTGTTATTAATTTGCGATAAAAATAAAGAACAAGAGGTCAAGCAAATTGCAACCGATATTAAAATAAAATTAGGCGAAAAATATTCGTAAGAATATAAGTATAAAACTAACTTTCTGCTATTTTTTTTGCTTTTAACCAAGGGTAAATTGAAGTTAAAAAGCCTAATATTGAAATAGTAATGAATACCAATATGGCATCACTTGCAGTGAACTGAATTGGGTACGGAATTTCTGAATTTAAACTAATTTTAATAAACCCAAATTTTTGTTGTAAAAAACAAATTGTAAAACCAATTATCAAACCTAAAAGTCCCCCTACGGTAGATATAAAAAGGCTTTGCCATGCAAAAATAGTAGCAATTTTATTGGCCATTAACCCCATGCTATGAAGAATTTTTATTTCCCTTACTTTTTCCATTACTAACAAATACAAAGTTCCAATGGTATTAAAAATGGCAATAACTAAAATGAAAAGTATAATAATATAACTTATTAATTTTTCTGTTTTTACTAATTTATAAAAAGCTTCACGTTGTTCAAATCGTGTTTTAATAATAAACTTATTACCAAGTATTGTATTTAGTTGTTGTTTTATTTTATTAATGTTTGCATTGTTTTTAAGCTTTATTTCTATGGCACTTAATTCATTTTCTTTTTCTAATAATTCCGACAAAAAACGCAATGGAACAACAATGTATTTACTATCAATTTCTGGTTGAATTGCAAAAATACCACTTGGCGTAATTAAGTCTCTATTAAAGGCATTTTCGGGATTAATAAAATTGATTTCACCTTTTTTAGGTGCATATACCGATAAAAAATTAAATTGATCTGAAGGGTCAATTCCTAATTGATAAGCTAAATTTTCGCCACATAAAGCAAAGTTGGTATCACCATTTTCAATTAAAGCTATTCCGCTTCTAATACAAGTATCAATATGAGTAATTTTTAAGTAGTTTTCATCAACCGCTTTTGCAGTTGCAATGGTTTCTTTGTTATTGTATTTTAACAATACATTTTCTTCTAACACCTTACTTAAACTACTTATTTCACTTATTTTATTTATTTCATTAAAATTGATTGCATTTATTTTAAATGTTTTGCTCTCTAGTGCAGTTATTTGTAGTTCCGCATCGAAATTGCTATACATTTTAGCAAATAAGTTTTCAAAGCCATTAAATACTGATAGGATAATTATTAATGCGCAAGCACCAACAACATAACCCAATAAACTGATACTTGAAATTACAGTTACAGCATTAAAAGAACCACTCTTTTTTTTAGAGAAAAAATACTTTTTAGCTATTTTAAATGATAACGACAATGGATTAAATATTATAGGCAATAATAAAGTACTTGAAGCAAAAAATTGTTATCAAATTAAAACAACTTCACTTTGTATTTTTCGGCCATTTTTTCTAATTGTTCTTGGCTTACTTGGTGTATATTTTTATGATTGTGGTATTTTTCAACGGTTAATACATACAGCATATAATCATATTGCGCAGCTAATTTAAAATAAGGCTCCAATTCCCAATTTAGAGTAAAGGTGTTATCAATAAAAACTTTAGGTATTTCTTGTTCTAAGGCTTGTTTACAAAGGCTTTCGCATTGCTGATAGGCTAAAAAATTTTCAGCAAAATTAAATTTATATTCACCTGAATTTTTATTGGTAAAGTAATCGTCAATGGAATAAATTGGGTATTTTCCGTTTTCACTTAATAACGTTGCCAATGTTGATTTTCCCGAACCTGGTAATCCTCTTAAAAGAATTAGGTTTTTAACTGACATTATTCTGTAGGAACTTTTACTTTATCGAATTCAATTTTAGCCCATGTAACCAATGAATTTAATTGCTCAGAAGTTAATTTAGTTTCAGAGTGAATAAGTGTATATGAACTTAAAGGCATTTCCTGTTCTTCCACCATTTCAATTATTTCTTCAAATTTATGCTTCTGTCTTTTAGGTTTATAAGTTTTAAATTCCGAAAAATTTAACTCCTCTTTTCCCTCATTCACATGCCATTGCATCCATAATCCAATTGGTTGTATATTAGTATACCAGGGATAAACAGTATGATTGCTATGACAATCGAAACATGAAGTTTCTAATATTTTTTTTACATTGTCAGGAACTGAATCAAAATGTGAAATATCGTTTTCTGTAAAAGCCAATCCTTCATTCTTGGTTGGACGAACAAATTGAAGAATAACTAAAATAGCTACTATAGCCAAACCAATTTTTTTAAAGTTGAAGTATTTCATTAGTTATTATTTTAAATTTTTCTTTCGTCCCGATGCATTGGAATCTTATTTAGTTTTTTCGAATTTCTTAATCCAAAATTTCATCCCGATGCATCGGGATGAAATTTTTTTTTCGAATTTTATAATGCTATTTGTTCTTCAAATAAGTTACAAAACTATTAATGTGTCTGTCTTTTTTTGTTGGATAAATATCGTCAATAGTTACCATTATTCCTGTTTCCTCTACATACCCAAAGTGCACATTTACTGCTGTACCAAAGGTTTTCATAGTAGGACTTAAGTTCATGTAATTATTAAATAATGGTGGAATATATTCACCTAATGAACGTACCATTTTGTTTAAGTATAAATGCCCTTCTTTAAATGGCAAATCTTTAATATTCTTCAAAAAATCAGTACAATCAGTTTCCCTTTTTAAAGGGTTTGGTATAACAATTAAACCTTCGTTTTCTGGAAAATAAAAATCCATAAAAGCTAAAATATAATCGCGTGCTTCTTTACTAAAATGCTGGTAATTGGTAACTTTTCCAAAAAAGTATTTAATATGAGGGTGCAGCACAGTTAAAGCCCCTAAGCCATCCCATAAATTATCTAAGCTAAATAACCCTTTTCTGTTATCGAGCGAAGGTTGGTACTGAGGTTGAACAAAACTTCTTCCTAGCTCAATAGTGTAAGGAAAATATTCCAATTTTAATTTTTCACTGTATTCAAATATTTCAGCTGTTGAAAGGTGGTAAATACCTTTTTCATCAAGCACATCATTACACAATGCATAACGGTAACCGCCCACTATTTCTTCATCTTCTGGATTCCAAACTATGAGTTGTTTGTAAATGTATTTTCCAGTGTCATGTTCATCTATATCAGCTTCTTTACCCGAACCTCCACCTGCTTCTCTAAACGAAACTTCTCTTAATCTTCCTACCTCAAGCATTAAGTTAGGAGCACTATTTCCATCAAAAATATATATTTCGTTAGTAATATTATTTGTTGACCTTACATACCTTTCTGGTGTAAGTTCGTTTTTTATTAATGTCCTATCTATTTTATCAACTATCTGCTGCATCAAAACTTATATTAGTTGCAAGATGTAAAAAAAATTGTAATTTGTTATCAATTGAAAAAAATAAATAAAAGTTTAAATAAAAAGTTTGCGTTTTATTTATGTTATAACTTTATAAATTAACTAAATAACACATTTATGAAGTTATATTGATTTTTTAAAAGTAATGTTTTCTTTATTTACCAAATTCGGTTTGTTTGTTTTCCTTTAACTCATAAATGAAATTTTTTAAAATTTGAGCCCAATTATAAGCATTTTTACTTTTATCAAATTTTGCAGATTCAATAGGTTTTCCAAAAGTAAATGTAATGGTTTTTCCTTTTAGTTTAAACATTTCATTTGCCAAAAAAAACATCTCGATATTGGCTTTTATGCCTAACTTTTTTCTGATATTGGCTAAATTGTAAAAAAAGCTGCTATTATAAGCATCAATATGGGTTGGAACAATAGGCAATTGGTGTTTTACCGCCTGACTAATAAAGCTTTTTTGCCAAGGTAAATCTATAATTTTTCCATCCTGTTTTCGGCTACATAAGCCTGCAGGAAATATCAAAATACAATGACCTTCGCTGTATAATTGTTCTATTCGTTGTAAGTTTTGTTTGGTGTTAGTTGCATGTTTATTTACGGGTATAAACACATTTTCCAAACTTTTAAATTGCATCAATAAATCGTTTACAATAAACTTTAAATCGCTGCGAACTTTACCTACTTCACCCAAAAAAGCCAATCCATCAGCACCGCCCAAAGGATGATTGGCAGCTATAATTACACCACCAGTTTTGGGTATATTTTCCAAGCCAATAGAAACTGCTTTTGCACCTAAAGCAATCACTGCGTTTGCACCAAACTGAATGCCATTACTCTTTTCGTTTTCAATAACAAATTGGTTAATTTCTTCTTGGTGAACAATGCGCTTTACCCAACGCAACACAAACCCCGGCAGTAGCTTGTACAACTGCGGATTTTTATCGTTAAATGCTTTGTCTATGTCTATCAATTTTATTCAAGTTTTGTCCCGCAGATTTCGCTGAAAAACGCAGATTTTTTTCAACGTAAATCTGCACAATCTGCGGGAAATTATTTATTGCCAATTATATTGTCAGTTCGAGCGAAGTCCGATAGCTATCGGACGAGAACCAGTTACAAATGTCTCGACTCAGCTCGACATGACCTCACCACATCATTTTATTTTGCCAATTGCTTATTGCCAATTGCTACCCATTCATCAAATCTTCAATATGATCCGCTTCAATTGGAATATGACTCATTAAGTCAATACAACCATTTTCAGTAATCAAAATTTCGTTTTCTAAACGCACTCCAATGGCTTCTTCTTTGATGTAAATTCCAGGTTCACAACTAAACGTCATGCCCAATTTCATTGGCTCGTAGCGCATTCCAACATCATGTACATCTATTCCTAAAAAATGACTGGTGCCATGCATAAAATATCTTTTATAAGCAGGCCAACTTGGATTTTGTTTTGCAATATCATCGGTAGACAGCAAGCCTAATTTTACCAATTCAGCTTCCATAATCAATCCAACTTGCGCTTGATAATCCATTAACATTACACCTGGTTTTAGTAATTTTTTTGCTTCATTCATTACCTGCAAAACTGCGTTATAAACTTGCTTTTGGCGTGAAGTAAATCGTCCATTTACTGGCAAAGTTCTGGTCATGTCACTGGCATAATTGGCATAATCAGCACCAGAATCTATCAATATTACATCGCCATCTTTGCACTGTTGGTTATTATCGTTATAATGTAAAATACACGAATTTTGACCGCTTGCTACTATAGGTGAAAACGAATGTCCGTTGCCTCTATTGCTTATGTACGAATGAATAATTTCTGCTTCTATTTCGTATTCCCACACATTTGGTTTTACAAATTTGAATAAACGATGAATCATTTTTTCACTTAAACCTACCGCTACATTCATCAAATCTAATTCTATTTTCGATTTAATAGAACGCAATCTTTGAATAATTGGTGATGCGCGTTCAAACTCATGCAATGGATATTTTGCACGCATTTCGTTCGCAAAACGCAAATCTTTATAAGGAGTATTTACCGTTGATCTATCGTTTTCGTTCAAACTTAAATAAATATTGTTTGCATAGTTTATAGCTGGTCGAATTTTTGCTTCAAAATCGTCTAACCAAAATACATTGGCTATTCCACTCACTTCTTGTGCTTGCGCTTGAGTTAACTTATAACCATTCCAAGTTACCATTAAATCGCTGGTTTGTTTAATGAACAATGCTTCGCGCAATTCAGGAGTTGGGCTATCAGGATAAATAACCAAAATGCTTTGTTCTTGGTCTATTCCACTTAGGTAAAAAATATCGCTGTTTTGCTTGAATTTATGGGTAGCATCTCCATTCCAAGGATGCTCATCGTTGGAGTTAAAAATGGCAATGCTATTGGCCTTTAGTTGTTTTACAAAATTGGCACGATTTAGCTTAAAAAGTTCGTTGTTTATAGGGCTGTATTTATACATAATCAAAGGAATATTGTAACTGCGAATTTATTTTAATTTTTGGAAATAAAATGATTATTGGCAAAGTTACAAACTTTGCTTACTTATTCTCATAAGTGACGCTCGCGTTGCGATGCTTAACACTTGCGAGAGCTTGGGAAAATAAAATGATTATTGGCAAAGTTATAAACTTTGCTTACTTTTTCTCACAAGTGACGCTCGCTTTGCGATGCTTAACACTTGCAAGAGCTGGTGTTTATTTATTTAATAGCAAAGTTATAAACTTTGCTTACTTTTTCTCACAAGTGACTCTCGCCTTGCGATGCTTAACACTTGCGAGAGCTTGGGGTTATTTTATAGCAAAGTTACAAACTTTGCTTACTTTTTCTCACAAGTGACGCTCGCCTTGCGATGCTTAACACTTGCGAGAGCTTGGGGTAGCAAAGGTTACAAAATACAATCCATCTGGGTTATGAAATTTATAAGCACGGCTCATTTTTTGGGGTTTTTATTATAGCAAAGTTACAAACTTTGCTTACTTATTCCCACAAGTGAAAAACACTTGCGGGAGCAGCTGAGTGGTTTAAAGTTAATTTTTAATAGTTTAATAATACCTGTTTTTTATATTTGCATATTAAATAGTTTATAATGAAAAAATTATTACAATACGTATTTTTTTTAGTGACCATAAGTTTTACCAATTTGCTGTTGGCTCAAAACAAAACACCAAAAGATGAAAGTGTAAAAACATTTAGTGGTCACTCTAAATGGGTTAAAGCTGTTTCCTACTCTCCCGATGGAAAATATATCATATCAGGTAGTTGGGATAATACCCTAAAGTT
Source organism: Chitinophaga pinensis (assembly GCA_945873755.1). Lineage (GTDB taxonomy): Bacteria > Bacteroidota > Bacteroidia > UKL13-3 > UKL13-3 > JAAFJM01. Next base: position 21,009 of record CAMCEM010000049.1, read on the forward strand.
ATGGGATGTAGGTAGTGGAAATTGTATAAAAACATTTAGAGGTCATACTAAATGGGTTAATGCAGTTTCCTACTCTCCCGATGGAAAATATATCATATCAGGTAGTGATGATGAAACCCTAAAGTTATGGGATGTAGGTAGTGGAAATTGTATAAAAACATTTAGTGGTCATACTAGTGTGGTTTTAGCTGCTTCCTACTCTCCCGATGGAAAATATTTCATATCAGGTAGTTGGGATATTACCCTAAAGTTATGGGATGTGAGCAGTGGAAATTGTATAAAAACGTTTAGTGGTCATACTAGTGTGGTTTTAGCTGCTTCCTACTCTCCCGATGGAAAATATTTCATATCAGGTAGT
>CAMCEM010000050.1 GCA_945873755.1 Chitinophaga pinensis
CAAAAATTCCATTTTTGAATTTATATAAAACCCCAGAAACATTGGGTTTAGATAGAATTGCTTTAGTGGCAGCAGCAACCAATTTAGAAACTCCAAACAATGTTTTGGTAGTTAGTTTAGGAACTTGTGTAACATTTGAGTTTTTAAACCGTAAGTTGGAATATTTAGGTGGAGCAATTTCTCCAGGATTATTAATGCGATTAAAAGCCATGAATGAATTTACAGCTAAATTACCATTATTAGATTTAGATGAGCCCACAGACTTTAATGGAAGTTCTACCAATGAATGTATGCAAAGCGGTGCTTTTTACGGAATTACAGGAGAAATAAACGGAAGATTAAGTCTTTATGAAAACAAATTTGGTAAAACAGATTTGGTATTAAGCGGTGGTGATTGTTTTTTGTTTGAAAAACACCTAAAAAATGCCTTATTTGCACACCCATATTTAACCTTATTTGGATTAAACAAAATTATAAATTACAATGTATAGAGCCCACATATGGCATTTTTTTAAACAGACTATAAAATTAAATTTCTATTTATTATTTTGTATTCAATTTTTTTCAACTCCATTATTTTCTCAAAATTTAACAAGTAGTCCTTATTCATATTTTGGAATTGGTGATTTACAATACTTTGGTTCGGCCGCCTTTGGCAACATGGGCCAAGTAAACCAAGGAATAAGAAGACCTTACGATATTAATATATTAAATCCTGCATCTTATAGCGCTTTAAAACAAACCAACATAGAAGCGGGAGCAATGTTAAATAATGGAACTTTAATTAATGGTGCAAATAAAATTGATGTTTCACTTTCAGGATTAACCTATTTTAATATTGGTACCAATATTTATAAAAAAGGAATTGGGTTGGTTTTTGGCGCTTCGCCAATGTCATCTATTGGTTTTACAAGTTCAAATTTTACCACTATTGAAACCGATACAGTTAAAAATATTTTAGCAAAAACATCGCAAGTCGGGGATGGAGGATTAAATAAAGCTTTTATTGGTGTTGGTGCAAAATTGAATAAATATGTATCAGTTGGTTTTAATATGAATTATATTTTTGGTCAAAATAATTCAAGTATAGTACAATCAGTTCCTGCACAATACTACTTGTTTAATTGGACTGCGGAACGAAAAGATTATATAAGTGGTTTTGTTTTTGATTATGGAATTCAAACTCATATTGACAGCATCGTTTTAAAAATTCCCCAATACAAATTGGTTATAGATTCAAATGGATTTGAAAGAAAAAAATGGGTAATGACAAATAAAAAACCAATTTCGATTAATGGAGGATTAACATTTAACTTACAAACTAATGTAAATTCGATTCGTAATTATTCGTTTAGAACGTTAACACGAGGAGGGATTGATTATTCGAGAGATTCAATATTAACTAATAGTGAAAAAAATGGCAATATTGTATTTCCAATGAGTTTAAATTATGGAATATCAATTACCAATAACGAAAATTGGACTATTGCCTCTGATTTTGGAACAACTGCTTGGAGTAAATTTAGTTCGTTTGAAGTAAATACTGGACTACAAGACGCTTGGCATTTTAATATTGGTGCTAGTTGGCTGCCCGATGTAAAAGAAGATACACGAAATTATTTAAAACGTTTGGAATATAGATTGGGTTATAGAATTGAACAAACCAGTGCTTTTATAAATAATCAATCGGTAAATATAAATGCATATTCTTTTGGAATTGGCATACCTATTGCTGAAAGAGATAAATACAGAAAATACTCAAGGGTTAATGTTGGTTTTGAATATGCAACCAGAGGAGCCAATACCAGTTTAGTGAATGAAGAATATTTTAAATTTACTGTTGGCTTGGTTTTTACTGATAGGTGGTTTATAAAATACAAGTATGATTAATTCAATACCTAAATTTAAAATATTAATATATTTTTTTGCTTCCATTTTCACTCTTTTTGTTTCGTGTAAAAACGATAACATAGAGAAAATTCAAGTGCTTACCGCAGCCGATAATTTACCAATAGAAATAGGAACAAATATTATTTTAAATTATACCGATTCGGGTATAGTAAAAGCAAAGGTTTTTGCTCCACTTTTAGAAAGATTTGAAAATGAAAAAACAAGTCAATCGGTAATGAAAAAAGGCATTACTGCTTATTTTTATGGTAAAAATAAAAAAATTACTAGTTACATAAAATCAAAATATGCAATAAGAGACGATAGAGCAAAAACAATGACAGTGAAAAATGATGTTGTTGTTGTAAATATTAAAGGCGATACATTACGCACAGAATCATTAATTTGGAATGAATATACCAATAAAATTAATACCAGTTATGCTGTTAAAATAACTACACCGGATGAAATAATTTATGGTGATGGTTTGGAAAGTAATACTGAGTTTTCATCGTATAAAATTTATAAAATAAAGGGAATTATTAGTTTAAAAAAATGATGGATAAATGGATTTTACGTAATTGGTTAATACTTGCAATCCTCTCGTTGTTAATAGGGTTTTATATATCCATTTTCGAAAACTTTGTTCAAGGGAAAGCTTATTTATATTTTATTATGACTATTATTTTCACTTTTGTTTGGCTAAAAAAAAGAGGAAGCTTATAACTTTATTCACCTTGAAAAAAATACTTATTTTACTTACAATTTTATTTGTTCAAAACATTCAAAGTGCCAATTTAAATGTTGCAAATAAAACGATTACCGTTATAACTGAAGAGCAAAAAATTGAAAAATTGATTCAGTACATTGAAAACAGTGGCGCAATATTTATTAGAAATGGAGAAGAGTTTAATGCTAAAGATGCAGCTGAACACTTAAGAATGAAAAGGAAAAAAGCGGGTAAAAAAGTAAAAACAGCTAAAGATTTTATCGACTTTGTTGCAAGCAAATCATATATGAGCGGAGAGGCTTATAAAATGAAATTTAAAAATGGTTCTATTTTAAATGCCCGCGACATGCTGTATAACGAACTTAGGAAAATAGAAAAACAAAACACTTAAAATATTTTTCCAGGATTCAATATTAAATTCGGATCAAATGCTAATTTTATTTGGCGCATTAAGTTTAAATGATTTTCAGAAAAAATAATGGGCATAAATTGTTTTTGAACATAGCCAATACCATGTTCACCACTAATAGTTCCTCCTAGTTTTTTACATAATTCAAATATTTCTACAATACCCGGTGTTATGTTATTATCCCAATATGCGTTACTCAAATCGTCTTTTAAAATATTTACATGTAAATTTCCATCACCAGCATGGCCATAACAAATGGTTCTAAAATTGTACTTTTTACCTATTTCTTTTACCCCTTTAAACAATATTGGTAACTCAGCTCTTGGAACCACAGTATCTTCTTCTTTATACGTGTTATTATGTTTGGTTGCTTCTCCAATACTTCGCCTTAGTTTCCAAAAATATTCTTTTTGCTCGCTGCTTTCTGCAAACAAAACTTCATCGCTATTATTTTGGTATAAAACATTGCTAATAGCTTCACATTCCAGCATCATAGTATCCATATTATTTCCATCTACTTCTATTAACAAATAAGCACCAACCGAATCTGGAATTTCAAAATTAATATTTAATAATGCTGCAGAAAGTTTAAAACCATCAGGTTCTACAAACTCGCATACCGATGGATTGCAACCTGCTCTAAATATTGCTCCTACTGCTTCGCAAGCATTTTCGGGCGATTGAAAAGGAGCTAACATTAACAAAGTTTGTGTAGGAAATGGAATTAATTTAAAAACTATTTTGGTTATAATTCCTAAAGTTCCTTCGCTCCCTATCATTAAATGTGTAAGGTTATAGCCAGTTGAATTTTTTAAGGTATTTGCACCTGTCCAAATAATTTCCCCATTGGTTAAAACTATTTCAATATTTAACACATAATCGCGCGTGGTGCCATATTTTAGTGCTCTTGGTCCTCCACTACTATGTGCCAAATTACCTCCTAAAAAACAACTTCCTTTACTTGCTGGGTCGGGTGGATAAAACAAACCTTTTTCTTTTACTGCTTGCTGAAATGCTTCATTAATTACTCCCGGTTCTACCGTTGCTTGAAAATTACGCTCATCAATATTTAATATTTTATTAAAGCGTTCCATGGCTACAATTACTCCACCAAAAACAGCCAACGCGCCTCCACTTAAGCCAGTTCCTGCTCCACGGGGTGTAACAATTATTTTATGCTCGTTACAATATTTTAAAATAGCTGAAACTTCTAATTCATTACACGGTTTTATAACTACATCGGGCATAAAACTGAGGTCTTCAGTATAATCGTGCGTGTAGTTTTCTTTATCGCTTGTTGCAACTAACACATAGTTTTCACCAACAATACTTTTAAAAAATTGAATATCTGTTTGATTAATGGTATGATAAATGGACGCTGTTTGCATTTTCTGTGTTTTAATTTTGAACGAAAATAAAGTGGCTGATTAGAAAGTTTCAAGTTCGAGGCTTGCGAAGGTAGAAAAATGGGAGTTTGCATTTCGCAAATGACCATTTTTATAACAAGCATAACGAAGAAATTGGAAGTTTCTTGCTGACACTATTTTGTTATTTGTAGAATTCTAATAGGTGCTTTAGCAGGCACTAAACCCGATTTTAAAATTATTCTTTGACCTTGGTCGCCATTAATAAAATTAACAAAATCGTTGCCAATTGTAAGTGGCGCGTTACGCCCAATTACATAAAATTCTCTGCAAAAAGGATATTGCCTTATTGCAACATTGGCTTGAATTGGTTTGTATGTTAACGACTCGTATAATATTTTTTTTGGAATTACTTCTACCACATTTATTTTATTTAAAAATCCTTTCATTTTACTATCGTCCTTGTCACTTATCCAATTTAGACCAATAATGCCTATTGCATTTTTATTTTTTTCTACAAATTCAATTACTTCTTTATTTGTATTTACTGCAAAACAATGCTTTGCTAATTCTTTTCCTTCTAACAACGAATCTTTAAAATATTGGGTTGCACCCGAGTTTGGGTTATCGAAAACTACTTGTAAATTTCCTGATTTATTGTTCTTAAATATTTGATTCCAATTCGTTGCCGAACCATCCATTAATTGTTTTATTTGCGAAACTGTAAAAATGGTATCAACATTGTTTTTATTAACTATAAATGCCAATGCATCAATAGCTATTTTAACTTGAATAAATTTATAATTGTCTTTATCCATTATTTCTTGCTCAGCGTTCAACGCTTTACGCGGAATAATGGCTAATTTGCAACTGTCGGCAAGCATTAGTTTCATTGCTTCAGCAGGCGAGGTATAAACAAAATCAATGTTTTTATTATCGTTTATCGATTCAAAAACCATTTCTTCTGCTTCAATAACAGGCCTAAAACTTTCATCAACAGCTATGCTTATTCTGTTACTTTCCACTAACTCTTTTTTAGGTTCGTTTTCATTGCCACAAGCAAAAAAAACAAGAGTGCTTATTGCTAAAATAAAGATGTTTTTCATATGTTTTTTTAATAAAATATTATGTTATAAAATTAATACTTTTTTATTGTCCTATATATAAATTTAAGTCATTTATAATTTTTAAACTGATATCTTCATACACATCATATGCTAACACATTATTTAATACTAATTCCCTGTTCAATTCATAAAAACTTTCCCTCCAGGTTGGGTCAACGGTTGGTAAATAATTTCCTGCTGGCAAACTAGGATAAAGGTTATCAATATTTCCTTTGAAACGGGAATAACTATGCCTATCACTTTTTTCGGATATTACATTGTCTGAAGTAATTATTTGCCCTGTTTCAACCGAAATTAATTGGTACGAAACACTTGCTTCTACTTTTCTAAATTTTCTAGTTTCGGTATAAAATACTTTTTTAAATTTAATTACCGATTGCGATTCACCACTAGGAGTTACCACCCTTTCGCTAAACGATTCGTAAGCCAATTCTTCATAATTAGTTGGTTTCAATTCATTAAAATTTACTTGTGTTACATTTAACAATAAAAAATATTTAGCCCCAATAATTTTACCAGCTTTATTTGCAGTATTTACATCCACAATACCAGTCATTCCAAGTTCTTGTTCCTTTAACAGTTTTTCTAAATTATCTCTATCTACTACTTTTAAAAATGGATTGTTACTTTTACTTAATTTAGCAATAAGTACTTGATAAAAATTTAAATCCTCGTTATCGTTGTATTTAGTTTTATTTATTAGTTGAACAGCAATTGGTAAACTGCTTTTTTGTAAGGCTACATTTAAATTTTGAACAGTATTTTTATACGAAGCATCTATTTTATTTATTTGTGAAAATACTTTATATGCATTTTTATAGTTTTCGGTTTCTAAATATTTAACTCCTTGTTTGTAAAGTGGCTCTATTACTGTATTTATTCGCAGTACCGACACGTCTTTATAACTACTATCAAATTCCATTATTTTGCTAAAAGTAGCTTCAGCTTTGTCGTACTTTTTGTCGTTCATTTGGTTTATACCAAGTGCATATTGATTGCTAATAAACTCTTGCTTTGTTTCTTCATAAAGCCCATCAAAATAATTGGGCCAATCTAATTCAATACCTATTTCATTTAGGTTTTTAAAATAATCTTTACAGTAATAAAATTGGCGAAGTGCTTTTTCGTTATTGTTTTCAACTACATATTTTGCAAACGAACTAAACTTGGCATTTAAAACCAATTGTCCATTTTTTATTAGCCCATTTTTAGCGCGTGTATTGTTTGGATTAGTTAAATAAACAGTGTAATAATAATCAGCGGCATCGCTATAATTGCCCTCTGTTGCCAAATTATCGGCAGTTTGTAAAAACTTGTTTGAGCTATTGCATGAAACTAATAAACACAATAATAAAATGAACCAACTATTCTTCATTGGTTAAATATTTTTTATTTAAAATATAATCGTTCAACTCGTTTATGGTTGTTGTAAATTTAAATGAATCGTTTAGTAAAAAATATTCATTTTTATCTGTTGTTTTTATATAACTCATTTTAGCCGCTTTAAGTTTATTTTCTTCAAATGTTATTTCGTTTAACACCAGTTTTATTTGTTTTATATTTATACAATTATTGGTTAAATATAATTTGTATGTTTCCAATTTTACATCATCAAATTTTAGGTTTTTAAATTGTAAAATAAATTCATTAAACAGTTTTTCATCTACTGCTTTGCATTCAGGCAATTTTATTTCTTCTTCTACTTTATTTTCAATAACAGTAATTTCGGCTGTATTATTTTGTTTTATTTCCACTCCCAAATCATCAGGAATAGGAACTATAGCTGTAGCTTTTATGGGTTTTACTTCCAATAATCGCAATACATATTGTACAGGAATTGGAGCGTTTTTGTTTATTCGTTTTACCTTGTTGGCCTTTACTTTTTTCTTTTTAATAATGTAAGTATATTCATTTCCAGCTTCGTAATAAATATTTTCGGTTATTTGTAGGTTATTTTTATTTTCAAACTCTATTCTTACATTTTGTACAGTGGCACTAATATTTTCTTTTTTTATTTTACTTTCGGGCGATAAGTTTATTTGTTCGCCATTTAAGAACAATATAAACTTTTCACCTTGGTGGGTAAAAATATTCAAGGTGTTTTGTGCAATTGTAAACTTGCAAACAATAATTAAGAGTAATAAAAATAGCTTTTTCATTTTTAAATAATTTTTACTGCAAATTAATGATACCATTTGGTTATAAAAAAAATATATTGATTAAATATAATTGTAGATTAATTAGTTTTGAAAGATGGATGACAATAATGTAAATAGTATAAATATAAATAAATACATAAGTGATACTGGAATATGTTCGAGGCGCGAGGCCGAAAAATATATTGTAGATGAACGTGTTACCATTAACAATAAAATTGCAAAACTAGGCAATAGGGTAAACCCAGGCGATGTGGTTAAGGTAGATGGCGAAAAACTTAAAACGGTAACTAACGATATTTACATAGCTTTTAATAAACCTGTTGGCATTGTTTGTACTACAGAATTGAAAATAAAAAACAATATTATACAATACATCAATCATCCTAAGCGAATGTTCCCAATTGGGCGACTAGACAAAGAAAGCGAAGGTTTAATTTTTTTAACGAACGATGGAAACATAGTAAATAAAATATTGCGTGCTGGCAACAACCACGAAAAAGAATACATAGTTACGGTAGATAAACCCATTAACGACAATTTTATAGAACGAATGAGCAATGGCATACCTATGCTGGGCACTGTTACCAACAAATGCAAAGTAGAAATGCAAAGTACTTATGTGTTCAAAATAATTTTAACACAAGGCCTTAACCGACAAATACGCAGAATGTGTAGTTTTTGTGGTTACGAAGTGCGCAAACTAAAACGAGTAAGAATAATGAATATTGGGCTTAAAAACTTAAAACTTGGCGAATGGCGTGAGTTTACTTCACAAGAGTTAGAAGGTATTTTTAAAATGGTTGCCACATCGAGCAAAACCAATGAAAAGTTTAACGTAGATGATTTTGAAGATTAACTGAAATGTTAAATTATATACAAATAGGCGTGAATAAAATATAAATGTTAAGCAAATTATAAAAACCCAAAATTGGACCGCTGGTTTGGATATGCAATCACGGTTTTACGAAACACTAAGTTTGATATTATTTGCCTGCAGTTGGTGTTTTCACCAACCTTTTTTTCACTTTTTGGTGTTCTTTACCAAAAAGTTTTAACTATATTTTGTTTGCCCTTGTTGGTGTTCTTCACCAACAAGTCTTGACTAACCATAGTCTCTGCCAAGAATTAGCAAAGGAAACTTCGGTTTTAAAATGAGTAATGAGTTTCAAGACTCATTTGTAATTGCCCGTGTAAAAGACATACATTTTTTGCCCTTGTTGGTGTTCTTCACCAACAAGTTTTTTTGCCCTTGTTGGTGTTCTTCACCAACAAGTTTCATTATAAATGCTAATTTTACCAAATGGAAATAATAGAGTATTATCCTGAGTTTTTTACTGCCACAATTCTTGAATGGAAGCAATTATTAAAACAAGAAAAATACAAAGAAATAATAATAAGTAGTCTTGAATTTTTAGTGAAACAAAAGCGGATTGTAGTTTATGGTTTTGTATTAATGAATAACCATATTCATATTATTTGGCAATGCCTACCAAATAATAAACCAAAAGAAATTCAACTGTCGTTTATGAAATATACCGCTCAAATGATTATAAAAGATTTAAGAAATAATCACCAAGAAGTATTGGCTCATTTTAGAGTTGATAATATAGACAGAAAATATCAAATTTGGGAGAGAAACCCACTAAGTATAGAACTAAGAAGTAGGGAAATACTAGAGCAGAAATTAAACTATATATATCAGAATCCAGTAAAGGCAAATTTATGTATAATACCTGAAGATTATATTTTTTCATCTGCTGCATATTATTTTAGTATGGATAAAAATAAATGGAATTTTATTACACATTATAATATGTAATAGATTGTTGGTGAAGAACACCAACAATGGCTGAATGGATTGTTGGCGAAGAACACCAACAATGGCTGAATGGATTGTTAGTGAAGAACACCAACAATGGCTGAATGGATTGTTGGTGAAGAACACCAACAATGGCTGAATATGTAATAGATTGTTGGTGAAGAACACCAACAATGGCTGAATATGTAATAGATTGTTGGTGAAGAACACCAACAATTGCTGAATGGATTGTTAGTGAAGAACACCAACAATGGCTGAATATGTAATAGATTGTTGGTGAAGAACACCAACAATGGCTGAATATATTGTTGGTGAAGAACACCAACAATGGCTGAATGGATTGTTAGTGAAGAACACCAACAATGGCGAAAACTCTTCAGATAGTTGGGGCGAAACACCAACAATGGCGAAAATATATTGTTGGTGAAGAACACCAACAATGGCGAATAGAACAAGTAGTTTGACTAAAAAAGCCCTGTAAACATATAGTTTAAAGGGCTTTTTTTAGGTAATCAACTTTACAGTTATGGCCTAACGTATATTTTACTATTGTCTCTATAATTGGGTAAGTTATAATACCAATCCCTATTTATTGTTCCACCCGATTGCGACCAAGCAGCAAATTTTAAATAAGTTTGAGTAATATCTTGCTTTTCGCTTGGGTAATTAAACCTTTCAGGAATAGCAATTGCCCAAGGCAAATTGTTTTTACTTAAATATTTTTTAGTGCCAAGCAATTGGGTATCGTCATCTCCTAAACCTATTAAAGCGTTAGTAGCAGTTGAAGTAGGATTTTTGCCTGGTAAATGTATTTCGTAAGCTCGGCCTCTGTTTACTTCATTAATCCAAATAAACGGATCATGTAAACTTACTCCAAATGCACTTAAATCGGTTGAATCGACAAAGTTAAACGACAAATTAAAGTTAACCGAATCGTTATAGCCAGAGCCAGGAACAGTATTCCATGTGGCTTGGTTTGCTCTTACATCATCATAAATTCTAATAACTGCGTTCGATTTATCTGTTTCAACAGTTCCACCACTTAAACCAGTAATTTTAGATCGTAATATTGGATAATTAACTACAAAAGCAGTTTTTAAACTTCCACCGGAAGCCCTTAAACAATAGTTGGCTTCAAAACGAACCAATTTATTATTGGCATTGGTTATTGCATTTGTTCTCATATCCATTACTACATCGTTCATGTCGTAGTCACCTTTGTAATACCAAAGGTCTTCGTAAGCCACAGTTGCAGTTCTATTCGATGCAGGAAAGAAATTATTAAATGCTTTTGTACCATCGGTTGGGTAATCGTCATTGTTATCGTCAATTCCATCTCCATCGGTATCGGTAGTTCCTGGTGCTTCAGGTATTTTATCTAAATTAATACTGCTAATATTATTAACCGATGCATAATACACAACATCATCAAAATCATTGTCACTACTTCCACCTGGATTTCTGTTTATATCTTCAAAAGCAAATACAATACGTTTGGTAGTTGGTTCGTAAAACATTACTAAATGCTGACGGAAAGCGTCATTTACTTCAGGATTAAAACTTTTGTTTCCATAATAAGCAGGAATTGACGATAAAGGTTTAATAGTTCCATTGCTTGCATCAAATCCATCAGATAATATTCCAAAAGCTATAACAGTATCTTTACCAAAACTACCAATTTTTACTTTATTACCCGAACTTAAATTGCCACCAGAACCAGAAAATGAAGTATTTGGAAAAACTAATATAATTGAATCAATATCGGTGATTAAAGCAGGAGGGTAGTTTACATTATAAGTATAATAAAATAATGAGTTTAAATTTCCAGCCCCTTCTTTAACAAATGTTATAAATACATCGCATTGATCGGTAGTTAAAATATTTCTTCTATAAAAATTATCATCTAATAACAATGGAAATCTGTTTGGTAAGCTTACCCTATTTACAAATAATGAATTAATGCTAGTCATAAAGCCAGATGATAAAATATCGTCAGTTTCTAAGTAATTGGGTTTACCATCAGTGGTATTCCAAGTTCCAAGTTTAGTGGAAAGTTTACCGGGTAGTTTACCTAAATTGGTTTTTCCAATTTTTTTAGGGTTAACAACAGTTTGTGGATTGTAATTTGGTCCACCTAAATAGGCAACAATATTGTCGTTATTTAAAACCAATACATCTCTAGGAATATTATAAGCAGTTGAGTTTACAACTAAATTATTTAACGATAAAGGAACTTCAACCAATGTTTCAAAAACACCCATTTCATTTGTTCTACCTTTAGCTAAAACTTTACCATTTAGTTCATAACTATTGTCCATAATGGTTACAATTATGTTTTTATGAACATTTCCTTGAGGATTTAAAAAGGTTAATTTAATTTTTTTAAGTCGGGTGGTTTCAAAATTAAAACCATTTGGAATTTTCAAACTGTTAATACCTTCTCCACTATTTGTATCGTTAATAGTAATCGTGTTTTCTCTTTTACAGGAGTTAACTATAAATAATAACGAGGTAACGATTGAAAGTAATAAAATTTTCTCAGAAAAAGTACGCATGTTTTTGCTTGATTAAAGTTTATACAATTTATAAAATTGTTTAGACTTTAATTACAAAGCTATTTTCATTTTTAAACTAAGTAAAAAAAACGTTCATTTATTTATACACTTTTAAAAAATCAATCATTTTTTTAAATGCCAAAGCCCTATGACTTATTTTATTTTTTTCGGTAATATCTAATTGTGCCAATGTGTTATTGTATCCATTTGGTTTAAAAATTGGGTCGTATCCAAATCCATTGCTGCCTTTTTTTTCTGAAATAATACTTCCTGCCAATTCGCCTTCAAATATAAATTCATTGCCATTCATTATTAAGGCTATAATAGTGGTAAACTTTGCTTGTCTATCAGTTTTATTGTTTAAATTTAACAATAATAAATTCATGTTATCATCGGCATTTTTTTGTTCACCAGCATACCTAGCACTATAAACTCCCGGTCCGTTATTTAAACTTTTTACTAGCAATCCAGTATCATCGGCAAAACAATTTTTACCAGTTTCATTAAAAATGGTTCGTGCTTTTATTAAGGCATTTTCTTGTAAGTTGGAGCCGTTTTCTATAATTTCTTCTTTAAAATTAATGTCGTTAAGCGATAGTATTTTGTATTTATTTCCTACTAAAGTTGCTATTTCAAAAACTTTATTTTCGTTATGGCTTGCAAAAATTAAATCCATTATAATACTAATTTTTTAATACCAAGGTTCCATAGCTTTAACTTTAATTCTTTATCAGCATTATATTTTTCTAAAACATCGGCTTTAAATACGCGTGTGCTTCTAACGTTTGCAAATTCATGTATTGGAATATTCCATCCTTCGTTCTTTATCCATTCATCGCAACCCCATACTATCATTTTTAATGGCATTAAACTAATTATTATATCACTAATTTTGACATTTCCGTTCTGAATACTTAAATTTAAAATAGCTACATCTTCTATTTTAAGTTTCAAGCCCGATTGAATGATATTATTCAGTAAAATCATTTCACTATCTTTTAAAACGTTATCTATTAAAAAAACAAAGCGTTCTTGGTTATTTCCCTCATACTTGTATTGTATAGAATTTTGTTTTTCTTTGACTGCGTAAAATTCATCGAACAATGTTTCGATATATGGATTTTCAACTTTTAAGAAATCACTCATTTTTTTTAGAATTTAAAATGTCATTAGTTTTCAAAATTAGTAAAAACCCTCAATCTAAAATAGCAGAATGCGATTTTAATAATATTGAGTTTGGTAAATTATTTTCAGATCACATGTTTAGAGTAGATTATGAAAATGGAGAATGGAAAACAGGAGAAATATTACCTTATGGAAATATTAGTTTTTCGCCTGCATTATCGAGTTTACATTATGGGCAAGCAATATTTGAAGGCATGAAAGCATTTAAAGATACCAATGGCAAACCTCAACTGTTTCGTCCACTTGACAATTTTGAACGTTTTAATATTTCGGCTGTTAGAATGGGAATGCCCGAAATTTCAGAAGCTTTATTTATTGAAAGTTTGAGGCAATTAGTAAATATTGACCAAGATTGGATTCCAACAAAAGAAGGCAGTGCATTGTATTTAAGGCCGTTTATGTTTGCCACTGACGATTTTGTGGGAGTAAGGCCAAGTAATAATTATTCTTTTATAATTTTTTGTTGCCCAGTAAATAGCTATTACCCTAAACCAATAAAAGTAAAAGTAGAAGAAAAATATACCCGTGCTTTCGATGGTATGGCAGGTTCGGCTAAAGCTGCCGGAAATTACGGAATTAGTATGAAACCAACTTCCGATGCCAAAAAAGAAGGATTTGACCAAATAATTTGGACTGATGGAAAAGAACACAAGTATGTGGAAGAATCAGGCACTACCAATTTGTTTTTTGTTTTAAGCGATGAAACAGTGTTGACACCAGCTTTGGATGGAAATATTTTAAAAGGTGTTACCCGCGACAGTTGTATCAAACTATTAAAAGATGCCAATTACAATGTTATTGAAAAACACATTGATATTGAAGAAATAGCGCAAGCAGCCCGAGAAGGTAAATTAATTGATGCATTTGGAACAGGAACAGCAGCTTTAATTGCTAAAATTGAAACCATTGCTTACCGCAACGAAAGGTTTGAATTACCTGCCGCAGAAGAAAGAAAAATATCTAATTGGTTATATAAAAAAATAGGCGATATCCAAACTTCAAAAATTGAAGATAAATTTGGCTGGATTGTAAAAATATAAAAACTGTTTAAATAATATTTGTCTTTGGTCGGTGTTTTTACCGACCAAAAATATTGCCTATAGTAGTTGTTTTAGTAAGAAAGAACTCGCTGGTTTTTTCAACGGGTTTAACCTTTACTATGTTAAGGTAGTTCTACTTAAATCTTATATTTATCTTAAATAAATTTATAAAAAAATTATTTACCAATATAGTATTTTAATCCAGCAGATGCATTGATGGTGCGAAGATTTACACCAACATTTTCAGAAACTATTTTGCTAATTTTACCATTATTATTGAATTCAAATTCATTTACAGTTCCAAAATTAATTAACAAGCCACATCCAATTCCTAATTTTTTATAAATTCTGTAATCGTAATTAAAACCCGAGTAAATTCCGTAAGTTTCACCTTTAAAAGCCATAAAGTTGTTTTCAAAATAATAATCTTCACTGTAAAAAAATTTATTTATCCCAATTACCAAATAAAAATTGTTGTAACCATTTTTTGATGGATATTTAAAAAGTGAATTAAAACCAACAGAATTACAGTTAACAAAACTCTTTAATAATTTACCTGCATTATTATCAACTACAATTAAACTTAACCAATTTTCGTTTTCATATTTTACTTCATAATTGTATTTACTGTATTTTAACCCCAAATAAATATTATTCGATTTATTTAAACTTACATCAAATTGAAAGCTAAAATCACCAATCAAATCTTGATTTTTGACTTTAGGAGTAATTACATTTACGTTCATTTAGTCAAGAATTAGAAAATAATCAAATGAGAATCGAACTTTTTTTTCAGTAAAATAACCATTGTCCCTTGCTTTATTAAAGTAGTTTCTTTTTGCTTGAATAATATAAATGGAATCCAAATTGTTTTGATCAATTTCTGTATAAAAGTCTCTAATTATTTTTTTTACATCGTTGCTAGCAATGGTATAAAATACTTTTATTCCTCCTTTAAAAATTACATATGAAGTACTATCGTTCTTTTCAAATTTTATTATTTGACATTGAATACTATCGTTATTGCTCTTTATAATTAAATCTTGTGCTTTAATCAATTGACAAAATAATATACAAACACCCAAGCAAAAATATTTCATAAACAACTTTTTATTTATCAAAAATAATCATAAGAAAACAACCTGAAGTAATGTGTAATTTTATGACCATAAAAAAACCATCTCAAATGATTGAAATGGTTTTTTCTTAAAGTTCTTGGTTTTATTTACCAAGTTTTTAGTTCATTGCCAATTAAACTAAGCATCAATTTTAGCATACTTAGCATTGGCTTCTATAAATTCTCTTCTAGGTGGCACTTCATCGCCCATAAGCATGCTAAATATTCTATCTGCTTCAGCTGCACTGTCTAAGTTAACACGTTTTAAAGTTCTAGTTTCCGGGTTCATTGTAGTGCTCCATAATTGTTCTGCATTCATTTCACCCAAACCTTTGTAACGTTGTATTCCTACAGTATCAGGGTTAGTACCTTTAGCTATTCGCATTACAGCATCCGCGCGTTGTGCTTCTGTCCAACAATATTCTTCTTCTTTTCCTTTTTTTACCAAATACAAAGGTGGTTGTGCAATGTAAACATATCCAAACTCTAACAACTCCTTCATGTAACGGAAAAATAAAGTTAAAATTAAAGTACGAATATGACTTCCATCCACGTCCGCATCAGTCATAATTATAATTTTATGGTAACGTAATTTATTTAAATTTAAAGCTTTGGCATCTTCAACAGTTCCAATTGTAACACCCAAACCAGTAAACATATTTTTTATTTCTTCATTTTCATAAATTTTATGTTCCATGGCTTTTTCTACGTTTAATATTTTTCCACGTAAAGGCAATATGGCTTGAAAAACTCTGTTTCTTCCTTGTTTTGCTGTTCCACCTGCCGAATCTCCCTCAACTAAATAAATTTCGCATTGTGCAGGATCTGTTTCTTGGCAATCGGTTAACTTTCCTGGCAATCCGCTTCCAGTTAATGCACCTTTGCGTTGCACCATTTCGCGGGCTTTTTTTGCAGCAGCCCTAGCAGTAGCAGCTAATATTACTTTTTGAACTATTAATTTTGCTTCTCTTGGGTTTTCTTCTAAATAGTTATTTAGCATTTCACCAACGCATTGATCAACAGCACCTGTTACATCGCTATTTCCTAATTTAGTTTTAGTTTGTCCTTCAAATTGTGGTTCTTGAACTTTTACCGAAATAACACCTGTTAATCCCTCTCTAAAATCATCACCACTAATTTCAATTTTTACATTTTTTAACAAGCCTTCTTTATCAGCATAAGCTTTTAAAGTTCGGGTTAAAGCGCGTCTAAAACCTGCAACGTGGGTTCCTCCCTCTATTGTATTTATATTATTCACATATGAATGTAAATTTTCAGTATAACCGTTGTTATAAATCATAGCAACTTCAACGGGAACGCCATTTTTTTCGCCTTCTACATAAATTGGTTCAGGTAAAATTTTATCTCTTGTGCCATCTAAATAAAGCACAAACTCTCTTAATCCACCTTCACTATGAAAAGTTTCTTGTCTAAGTTTGCCTTCTTCATCAGGTCTGTTATCGAACAAATGAATGGTTATACCTTTATTTAAAAACGATAATTCGCGCAAACGAGCAGCAATGGTATCATACTTGTATTCAAGTGTTGTAAAAATACTTCCATCTGGTTCAAAATAAACTGTAGTACCATTTTTTTCTGAGTCACCAATAATTTTTACGTCATATAATGGCTTACCGCATGAGTATTCTTGTTGCCATATTTTTCCATCGCGGTAAACAGTAGCTCGCAATAAAGTAGAAAGTGCATTTACACAACTAACACCCACACCGTGCAAACCGCCCGAAACTTTGTAAGTATCTTTATCAAATTTTCCACCAGCATGTAATACAGTCATTACAACTTCTAATGCCGATTTGCCTTCTTTTGCATGCATTCCAGTAGGAATTCCACGTCCGTCATCTTCTACCGTTATTGATTCCCCAGGATTTATGGTAACTGTAATATTTTTACAAAAACCCGCCAACGCCTCATCTATCGAATTGTCAACTACCTCGTATACCAAATGGTGTAATCCACGTGCTCCTACATCACCAATGTACATTGCAGGGCGTTTACGAACTGCTTCTAAGCCTTCTAATACTTGAATATTATCGGCTGAATAATTGCTTTTATCTTCCATTAAATTTATTTAAAAATATTTTTGATTAAATAGTTTGTAAATATAGGTTTAATGAGCTTGTTAACCTAAACTTAACGTTGTAAAAGTGAAGTAGTTTTTCCACAAATTATCACCTTTTTTTATCATATTTTTAATTTATTGAATTTTCATTTGCAAAATTTTTAAAAAATACATTTCATAGATACAATTCCTTCATTTATAAATTGTGTTTATTATATTTGTCAAAATGAAAAGGAACAAAATAATTCAATCAAAACCAGTAAAGTGGCTGTATAGAGTTACGCAAAATGTTTCATTTCCTGGGCATAAAAATATTTCATTATATGCCGTTTTAGAATTTTTTGTAAGGTCTATTTCAAAAAAAGACATTCAAATGCGAAGCTCTGCACTTTCATTTACTTTCTTTTTGGCTTTGTTTCCAACCGTTATTTTCTTTTTTACAGTAATTGCGTATTTGCCTGTAAAACAAGATCACGACAAAATACTATTTTTTATTTCTACATTAATTCCAAGAAGTGCTTACGAAACCATAAAAGAAACTTTAGAAGATATTTTAAAACATCAGCGAGGTGATTTACTATCGTTTGGTTTTTTATCAGCTATTTATTTTTCAACCAATGGTTTTCATTCATTAATGGATTCGCTAAACAAATATAGCCATATAAAGGAAACGAGGCCTTTTTGGAAGCAACGCATGGTAGCAATTGGTTTGGCTTTTTTTATTTCAATACTAATATTAGTGTCTGTGGTAATGATTACAGGAGCAAGTTTTGGAATAAAATGGCTAGATAAAAAAGATTTTATAGCACATGGCGTTGCAAAAATAGGATTACAATGGTTAAATTATTTTGTAGCAGGTGCTATATGCTTAAGTATTGTATCTGCTTTATTTTATTACGCACCTGCAAAAGTTCGTAAATGGAAATTTTTTTCACCTGGTGCAATTTTTAGTTGTATAATTATTTTAATAACTACTACTGGATTTTCATACTACGTAAATCATTTTAATGCATATAATAAAGTGTATGGTTCAATTGGAGTTTTAATAGTAATAATGATGTTAATTTACATCAATACTTTTATTTTACTATTAGGTTACGAGTTAAATGTTGCAATTGATTCTGCTAACGAACATTTTAAAAAGCACAGTGAGTATGTGGCTAATAAAAATAAAATAGTTATGTATTTAGATGATACTATTAATACTGAATGATTGTAAATAAATTTGAAATAGGCAACACCAAAACTTTTACTAAACTTGTTCAAATAGAAGATTGTGCTTCTTTTGAAAGCGGTAATGTTCACCCTGTTTATGCTACTTTTGCTTTGGGAAGAGATGCTGAATGGGCTTGCCGCTTATTTGTATTGGAAATGAAAGAAGAGCACGAAGAAGGCATTGGTACTTTTTTAACAATTAACCATAAAAGTCCAGCATTAGTAAAGTCAACAGTTTTATTTTCTGCAACAATAAAAAGTATAATAAATAATGAAATTATTTGTAGTTACAAAGCCTTGGTTGGCGAAAGAATTATTGCCGAAGGCGAACAAGGTCAAAAAATTATAGCTAAACAAAAGTTGGAAAAACTATTTGAAGGATTGAAATAAGCAATGGGCAATAAGCAATAAGCAATAAGCAATAAGCAATAAGCAATAAGCAATGGGCAATTAGCAATACTTGTCACGCAGGGCGTGAAGAAATAGTAATTAGCAACAATCAATATACAATAAGCAATAAGATCTTCAAAACCTCAACACTTCAAAACCTAAACACCTCAACACTTAAACACTTAAAAACCTCAGCACTTAAACACTTTTACACTTCGTACTTTTGTCACTTCGCATTCCGCACTCTATTTTACATAATCAAAATACCTTTTTTGTCAATTACATTTATATGAGCTAAGCGGCTTTTTTCTATAGTGTTTGCTACAAATACAAACTTTCTATCGTATATTTTTCCATCTAAATAAAAGCTTACCCAATATTCGTTGTTTAAAACAAACAAATCTTCGTTAATGGGCTCTATTTTTCCATAATCTAATGAGTCAATTTCATTTAACATATGTCGTAAAACACTTGTTTTAATTTCTTCATTATTAATGGTTCCATAACCTTTACTACTTACTAATACACCTGTTATTATTTCGTTGTTAAAATTTATTAAATATACATTCCAAACAAAATGACCTTCTTCATTTTTTTCGTGAACGACTGCAACACCTACACCGTCAAATGCAGGTTCTATTATATCTTTAAGCATTATTTTTATAAAATTAAAAAAGGATATTTTTCTTTTAAATCCTTTTGCAAATTAACCAATTGTTCTTCATATTTTTTATAACTAAAACTATCGGTGTGTAAAGGTTTGTGATTTTTAAGTAATAAATATTTTTCAAATTCGGATATAAAAATTATTGAATCTTTTTCAAAACAGTTTGATATAAACTTTTGCCATACATAGTCAATTGCTAACTGATTTGGATGTACTAAATCTTCTTTATAAAAACGATAATCGCGAAGTTCGTCAATAACAATTTCATAAGCAGGGAAATAGAAACAGTCGTTTTTATGTTTTTTCAAAATATTAAAAACCAATTGGTGTAAAACAGCTTTGCTAATATTATTCTCGTGTAATCCATCCCTAACATACCTAACAGGGCTAACACTAAAAATTATTTTAATTTTCGGGTTAACATTTTTTAAAATGGCATATAAACTTTCAAATTCTTGATTTAATAAGTTTATGTCTAATAGAATTTTATTGAATAATTTCCCATCTAATTTATGGTTGTTGGCAACTATTTCGTTTGTATTTAAATATTGATAAGCCCAAGCAGATCCAAGAGTAATTAATAAATAATCTGTTTTTAATATTGCTTGGTGTGCATTTTCAGTTGATTTGTTAATTTCATTTAAAACTTGTTGTTTGTCACTGCCCGAAAAACTTCCATGGTGGTTCATACTGTGCCACAATCCATCGTTTTCTACTAATTGATTTGATATTAAATTATTGTTACTTACAATAACATTTAGTTGTTTAAAAATTGAGCTTGGGTTGAATACAATTCCATTCGGATTTTGAGTAATTTTAAATTGGAAAAGCTCAAGTTTTTTGGCAATATTTTCAGCAAAACAGGAGCCAATACAAAACAGGTTGTCAGTTTTATTTATTGGTATTGAAAGCGTTTTTTGATTAAATTCTAGTTGAAATTTCATAGTTATAAATTGTTCATGGATTAAAAATTTATTCTCAATTTTTTTATCAATGAAATTGCATGTTATTTTTAGTTTGCTTTTTATTGCAAAAATACTCAATTAACATGTGTTTAAAAGTTTATTTAGAAAATTAGTTTGTTATAATTC
>CAMCEM010000051.1 GCA_945873755.1 Chitinophaga pinensis
AACGAAAAACGAAAAACGAACAACGAACAACGAACAACGAACAACGAACAACGAACAACGAACAACGAAAAACGAACAACGAACAACGAACAACGAACAACGAACAACGAAAATTGCATAGCAAACTATACACCGTATAAATCATTGTGATTACTGATAACTAAAAGCAAATTACATTTGGATTTTTATTTATAGTACTCAAAATACACTAAAATTTATGCAACAAAGCAATTTAGCTTTAACCAAATACTTGAAATACTGTATGGTTTTTATGTTATTTATTTTTAATAATAAATACAAAGCTACAGCCCAACGAACAGCTATTTACGAAGACCAAACTCGAATTTACCAACGTGCATTAGAGCTTTTTGATAAAGAAAAGTATGGTGCTGCTCAAAAGCATTTTAATTTATTTGCTCAAAATTGCAAAGACGAAGTTTATGTATTAAATGCTAAATACTACGAAGCTGTTTGTGCAATGGAATTAGCTAATAACGATGCTTTAAAAATGTTTCAGTTACTTATAAAAAAGTATCCGCAATACGATAAAGCTGAATTGGCTAAA
This sequence comes from Chitinophaga pinensis, assembly GCA_945873755.1. Taxonomy (GTDB): domain Bacteria; phylum Bacteroidota; class Bacteroidia; order UKL13-3; family UKL13-3; genus JAAFJM01. Next base: position 566 of record CAMCEM010000051.1, read on the forward strand.
TATCAGATAGGGCGGTTTTATTACAGGAATAAAGATTACAAGAAAGCAGTATCTTTTTTTAATAATTTTGATGACAGTTATTTGAGTGAAAATCAAAATTTGGAGTATTATTTTATTAAAGGATTTAGTAATTTTAAGATTGAAAATTATAGTGAATCACAAAAAGCATTTAAGAATATTAAAGACCAAAAAACCAAGTATTACGAAGCTGTAAATTATTATTATGGTTATGTAAGTTACAAACAAAATGATTATAGCGAAGCGTTAGAACATTTTGGAAGAGTAAAAAACCACAAAACTTTTGGCCCATTAAGTAATATATATGTAGCCCAAATTTACTTTTCAAAAAAAGATTATAAACAAGTAATAAAATACTGTGATACAATAACCAATAACGAAGTAGCAATAGATGTTGCGGGAATGTTAGGTCAATCGCACTACATACAAGGAAATTATATTAAAGCTTTGCCTTATTTAGTAAAATACATGAACGAAGCTCCTGCAATTCCAAGTAGAAACGATTTTTATAGATTGGCTTATTCTTATAAAGTTAATAAGCAATATGACAAGGGGATAGAATATTTTTTAAAAATAACTGAAGAAACCGATACGCTTTCACAGTATACTTATTTTCAATTAGCCGAATGTTATTTGGCAATTGATAAAAAACCAAATGCAAGAACAGCTTTTAACAAATGCTTAACTCTTGGTTTTATAAATCAATTAAACGAAGAAGCATTATACAACACCGCAAAGTTAAGTTACGAAATTTCTACTAGCAGTTCAGCACTAACTAACTTAACAACATTCATAGAAACATACCCAAAATCGAAATACATTTCAGAAACAAAAAGTTTGATTAGTAATTTATTATTAACTAGCAAAAACTATAAAGAAGCCATAAAAATACTGGAAAGTATAAACGATAAAGATGAAAAAGATTTATCGAACTTACAAAAAATATATTACTACAGAGCTGAAGAATTATATTTACAAAACGAATATAAATTAGCCACTAATTATTTTAATAAAGTAATAGAATCGGGGAGTTACGCCAAACAAATGATTGGTTTAAGTTATTTTTGGTTAGCAGAAATTAATTACAAAAACAACGATTTTATCCAGGCAATTACTGAATTTAAAAAATCACAAACTGCCAATGAAATTAAAACCACTCGTTTTTATAATATTTCGTTTTATAGTTTAGGTTACGCTTATTTAAAAACACAAGATTACACCAACGCAATAGAAAGTTTTAAAAAATATGTAGAGCTTGATAGTAGAATAAGCAATCCGGAAGTATATACAGATGCGGTTACAAGAACAGCTGATTGTTATTTTGCCGCTGGCAGTTATTTAAAGGCAATCGATTATTACAATATAGTTATAAATAAAGATTTGAATGGGAGTGATTATGCCATGTATCAAAAAGCGATGATATTGGGTGTGGTAAAAAATCCAACAGAAAAAATTTATACATTAAATGGATTAATTGAACGGTATCCAAAATCTGTATTTATTGATGATGCCTTGTTTGAAAAAGCCGATGAGCAATTAAAAAACAATAATTTAACTGACGCTTTAAAAGGATTTAATAATATTATTGATAATTATGTAAGGAGTTCATATATTAGAAAAGCTTATTTAAATAAAGGGTTAACGCTGTTTAATATGGGTAAAGATGAAGAAGCAATTTCTACCATGAAAGCACTTTCAGTAAATTACACTAATTCAGATGAAGCCCGACAAGGTTTGGTAGTATTAAAAAATATATTGGTTAGCAAAGGAGAAAGCGATATGTATTTCGATTTTATAAAAAGCTTACCAAACATGGTTGAGTCAGCATCTGCTCAAGATTCTATTACTTACCAATCGGCTTTTAATAATTATAAAACGGGAGTTGAAAATTTTGATAAAAAAGATTTTACAACTGCAAACAATAATTTTGCTAAAGCAAGTAAAGGTTTTGGTAATTATTTAAATCGTTTTGCGGGTGGATATTTTACTGCTAAAGCTTATTACTATAAAGCGGAAAGCGATAATGTTTTAAAAGCTTACGATGATGCTTTAGTTGGATATGAATATACTGCTAATAATGTAAGAAGTGATTTTACTGAACGTAGTACTCGCCAAACTGCTGTAATATATTTTGTTAAAAAGAATTATGAAAAAGCATTTGAATATTACTCGGCTTTGGAGCGTATAGCCGGTAATAAAGACAACTTACAAGTTTCATTATTAGGTCAACTTAGGTCGGCAACCAATATGTTAAAAATGGATACTGCTACTCAAGTTTCATTTAAATATGTAAATTCACGCATAGGAACTAAAGAAGGATTAAACGAAGCAAGGTTAAACATTGGTCGTTATTACATTAATAAAAATAAACCCGACAGTGCTTTATCCGAATTTAATTATTTGTTAAAGGAAAATGCAGGTAAAGCAATAGGAGCAGAGTCTGCTTACAATTTAGCTTTTATACAGTTTTTAAAGAAAGATTATAAAACCAGTACCAAATCGATTTTTGATATGAGTGAAAACTATAGCAAATACGAATTTTGGGTTGCCAAAGGATTTATTTTATTATCGGATATTTATGTGGTACAAAAAGATTATTTTCAAGCAAAAGCAACGCTTCAAAGTATTATTGATGAATACAGTAAAGACGATTTGAAAATAATAGCTTTAGAAAAACTAAAGAAGCTAGAAGAAGATGAAGCAAAAGGCAAATTGGAGCAAAAGAAAAAAGTAGAAGACAGAATTAAAAGCCGTGATTAATTTATTAAAAACTATAAAAAAGCACTTAAATGAAAACCATTAAAATATATATAGTAGTAACTTTTTTTATTTTAAAATCGTTACAAGTTTCTGCTCAAAAAGATTCATTAGATGATGGATTGACAGTAAATATAAAATATGTGCCAACATTATCCGAATCTATAAAAATTCCGGTAAATCCAAATCCAGAACAACCAGTAAGCACTAAGCCAGTTTTTACTTATAAAGTTCCTGATTTAAATACTGAAACAACTCCTACAATTTATACCATTAAGCCCATTAGTTTAGGTAATGCTTTGTTACCTAAATTAAGAAATAATTATTTTAGATTTGGATTTGGAAACTATACCACACCAATGGTAGAAGGTTATATTAACAGTGTAAGAAATAAAACTTGGAACAATGGAGTTTTCTTTAAGCATTTATCATCGCAAGGGGATAGAGATTTTAATAATTTTAGTAATAATACTTTGGCTTTGCATAGCAAAAAGTTTTTTAATAACTCAGCTTTTAGTACATCGGCTATGTACCACAGAAATGTAGTTTATAATTACGGTTCAACTAATTTAATTAAAGACTTTAAAACCAATAATGCCGATACTTTAAAAAACATTTATAATTTATTTGATTTAAATTTAAGTTTCGAAAATTTAAAAGTTGATACTGTGCATTTACAATATAAATTCGACTTGAATTATTACTATCTTTCCAATAATTTTAGTTTTGCAGAACATAACTTTAAATTGGCAGGAAACTTTTCGAAAGTAATAAGTAACATGCCTTTTACATTGCATACCGGTATTAATAGTATCAGTAATATTATAACCCAAAATGTGTTACAACGAACCGCTTTTGTTTTTAATCCACGTTTGAACTTATCTGATGAAATGTATTACATAAACTTAGGTTTTAATTACACTTATTTTGCCGATAGTTTGAACGAAACAGATAGAAGCCATTTTTATCCTGTAGCTGAAGCAGCATACCACGTAGTACCTAAAAAATTTACTGTTTTAGGAGGCATATTAGGTAATTATTCTATAAATAATTTCAGAACAATTAATACAGAAAATCCTTTTGTAAGGAACTATAATTTTAAAAATACCAATAACCAATTTGAAATGTATGTAGGTTTAAAAGGCCACATAACTAATGGACTAAATTATAACATAAAAGGTAGTATTGCCAATATCAAAGACTTATTGTTTTTTGTTCAAGATTCAAACTCATTTCAAAAACCTATTTACGATGATGGAACAGTAACTTTAACCACATTATCAGCTGATATAAGCTACCAAATTGGAGACAAATGGAGAGTGGCGTTGTTTTCGAAATTTTATAATTACAGTTTAAGCAAATTGCAGTTTGCATATAGCAGACCAAATACCGAAGTGAAATTGAACACCACATATAATATTGGCGATAAGTTTATATTAAGAGCTGATGTGTTTTATATTGGTGAAAGAATAGGTGGAATTACTAATCCAACATCGGGCAATAAAGATAATTTAAGCGAAATAAAGCTAAACCCATTTGTGGACTTAAACCTTGGAATTGATTACAGATACAATAAAAACGTTTCGGTATTTATAAATTTAAATAACATGGCCGCTGCACGTTACATGCGTTTTGTAAATTACGATGTGTATGGATTTAACGGATTAGGTGGTGTTACTTTAACGTTCTAGTATTTGAATTGTAATGAAATAGATAAACACGCAAAGTGGTGTGGGTGGATTTCCACTAAATGTGCGAAATTTTAATTTTTTAGCCTGAGTGGCGTTAGCCTAGCGCGACAAAAAAAATGAAATTTGGATTTAGTGGTGGGCTTTTTGCTTTACTGAAGCCCGCACTGAGCGAAGTCGAAGTGCCCAAACAAAAAGTAAAAAATATACCTGTTAAAATAAAATTTTAAATGGTAACGCCATTAATTTACAACATAAATTAAGGTAAAAAAAGTTGTTAGTTTTGGTATATTTGATGTATAAAATGCAGTTAACCAATTACCATTTTTTTAAACACAAAAACGACCTTTATACCATGCTTGTAAAGAGTTTGTATTGTTGTGAGGTGGTTACCGATGCTGCTTTGAACAAGCGGACGCTCGCACCAGCGGTTTAACTTTAACGTTTTAATATTCTACTTAGGCCTATATTTACTCTCTTTTAGTATTTTATCCCAATCTGCTTCATTCATTATTTCCTCTAAACTTGCTCCTGATTTATCAGCATAATTTTCAATAATTTTGTAGCCTGTATAAGTGCCAATCATAGGTGCACTTTCTTGTGGAATTCCATCGGCTGAAGTAAATGGCCCATCAGTTAAAAAACGCATGTATTCTGATGGATTTTTTTGATATAATAATTTTTTTTCAATTATATATTCCCATAATTGACTTTCGCTTTCATTACACCAAGCCATTTGTTTATTGGTATATCCAAAAATTAAAGTATCGTTTATTTCGGGTAATAATTTTTTTGCGAAATACCTAACCTTTCCTTCAAACAACATGTATGCTAAAAAACGTTTGTCTTTCAATTGTCTATCAAAATTTGCAATAGCCAACGATTTTAAAGTGTTAGGTACAATATAATTTCTTTGCATTTTGGCACGCATAAAACCAGGAAAATTTTCGGGATAGTATAAATAGTCTTTTCCCAAATACATGTCTAAACTAATTCCAATAATACTATCGTAAGCACATTGGGATTCAATAAATTCCGATAAATAGCTTATGAACTGAGGAACTGAAGCATTTTTAAATTCTTTTTTATACCTATCCATTGCAAGCGATAATGCTGCTTCTTCATCGTTTAAATTTGGAAAAACACTGTCTACATCATGCTTTAAAAACCTAATTCCTTCAAATTTTACAAAACCTGATATACTTTTTGCATAATCAGGATCATTTATTTGAGGCAATAATCCCAATGTATTTTCACAATATCCAATATAAAAGGTTTTATATTTAATATTTAAATTATTGAAAAAAGCTGCATTTACTAAGTTTGTATCGGCAGGAATTAAATCCTGTTCAAATCTAATAATTGAAATTGGAGTTACTTTTTCGGCTTGTTCTTTAATAGTTTTATCTCCTCCACATGAACTAATAAAAAATAGAACTAAAAAAATGTTAGTGATTTTAGAAAAACTATTGATAAATTGCATTGCTTTCATGGCAACAAAAATATGAGAATTAAAAACATTTTTACTTTTATAATTTTAATTGGTAGTTTAAGTAAATTATTAGCTCAAGATACTAATAATGCATTAAGCAGAGATCAATCATTGTACGAATTTGGATTAAGAATTTCGCCACAAATAAGCTGGAGCAGTCCTGATAGTAAAAGCATTAAAGATGGTGGCTCTAGTTTGGATTGGAATTTTGGGTTCCATGTAGCTAAAAAATTTACTGATAGGTATGCCATTGCATTTGAAGTAAATGTATTGAATATGGTTTCGAAAATAAAGATGTCAGATACAGTAAAAGTGTTTAGAAACAATATTACTGATTCTACCTCAGATATGACATTGAATTATTTTTTAAGGTATTTAGAAGTACCTTTTATGTTTAAAATGACTTCAGAGCCAATAAAAGACAGATGGAGAATATATGGAGAATTTGGATTAGGTTTAGGTTTTTTAATAAGAAGTAAAGTAGATGTGAATTCATCGGCATTAAAACTTGAAAATGTAGATGTAAATAATCCAGATACACAGGATGAATTTAAAATAAGAAATAAAACTACAAATGTAGATAATGATATAAAAGTAAGTTTTTTACGCCCATCGTTTATAATTGGTGGAGGTGTTACTTACGATTTATTTGGTCAAACAAAAATATATGTTGGCTTGCGTTACGATGGGGGTTTAATTGATCATTTAAGTGATGACAGATGGGAAGCTAGAAATAGTTTTACAGCTTTAAATATTGGTATTATTTTTTAATAAGCATTTTCGTTTTAAATATTGAAAGTAACTTTAGCACAACTAAATTACCATACAGGTAATTTCGAATACAATTCAAATAAAATAATTGAAGCAATTAATGAAGCTAAAAAAAATAATATTGATTTAATAGTATTTTCTGAGCTTTCGGTTTGTGGTTATCCTCCTCGCGATTTTTTAGAATTTAACGATTTTATAAATTTATGTATCAGCAATGTTCATTTAATTGCATCGCATTGCGTAGGCATTGCAGCAATTGTTGGCTCTCCCACAGTTAACCCAAAAATAGAAGGGAAAGATTTATTCAATTCAGCATACTTTTTATCAAATGGAAAAGTAGAACAAATTATTAATAAAACACTTTTACCCAATTACGATGTATTTGACGAATACAGGTATTTTGAACCCAACACTGTTTTTGAAATAGTTAATTATAAAGATAAAAAAATTGCTATTACCATTTGTGAAGACCTTTGGAATTTAAATCCAAATCCAATGTATGTTCAATCGCCAATGGATGAATTGATAAAACAAAATCCTGATTTAATCATCAACATTGCAGCATCCCCTTTTAGTAAAACTCAAATTCAAACCAGGCTCGATGTATTAAAAAACAATGCCATAAAATATAATTTACCCATTATTTATATAAACCATATTGGTGCACAAACACAATTAATATTTGATGGTGGAAGTTGTATTATTGCTAGTGATGGCAATGTATTGAAACAATTGGGATATTTTAAAGAAGAAGTTTTAAATGTAGATTTAAACGAATTAAATTCATTTAAACCCATTGAAGATTTAAAGCAAAATGATACAATAAATTACGCCAATATAGAAGAAGCTTTGGTGTTAGGTATAAAAGAATATTTTAGAAAACAAGGTTTTAGTAAAGCAATTTTAGGCTTGTCGGGAGGAATAGATTCAGCATTGGTTTTGTATTTGGCTTCAAAAGCATTGGGCAATCAAAATGTATTGGCAGTAATGTTGCCTTCGCAATACAGTAGCAATCATTCTATTTCCGATTCTGAAAAACTAGTAGAAAATTTAGGTGTTAAAAGCGATAAAATTCCAATTGAAGATACCTTTAATACTATTCAAAAAACATTGGCTAAGCAATTTGAAAATACCGAATTTGGCATAGCAGAAGAAAACATTCAGAGTAGGAGTAGGGCAGTTATTTTAATGGCTTTGGCCAATAAATTTGGATACATTTTATTAAACACATCTAACAAAAGTGAGTTGGCAGTTGGCTACGGTACTTTATATGGCGATATGTGTGGAGGCATTTCAGTAATTGGCGATTTATATAAAACTGAAGTATTTGAGCTTTGTGAATTTATAAATAGAAACGAAGAAATTATACCTAAAAATATTATTACCAAAGCACCAAGTGCTGAGTTAAGACCCAATCAAAAAGACAGTGATTCGTTGCCCGATTATAAAATATTAGATGCTGTTTTAAACTTGTATATTGAGCAAAGAAAAGGACCAAAAGAAATTATTGATTTAGGATTTGATGAAGCATTGGTAAAAAGAACTTTAAAAATGGTAAACAGCAATGAGTGGAAAAGACTGCAAGCACCTCCAGTTTTAAGGGTTTCGTTAAAAGCATTTGGACCGGGAAGAAGAATGCCTATTGTAGCTAAGTATTTGGGGTAAATTCGAAATACTAAATTCGAAATTAGAAAAACTAAAAACTAAATACTAAATTCGAAATACTAAATTCGAAATACTAAAAACGAAATACTAAAAACGAAATACGAAAAACGAAAAACGAAATACGAAAAACGAAAAACGAAATTCTAAATTCTAAATTCGAAATACGAAAAACTAAAAACGAAATACTAAAAACGAAAAACGAAATACGAAAAACGAAAAACGAAATACGAAATACGAAATACGAAATTCGAAAAACGAAAATGTATAGTCCTGAAATAGGTTGACGCAAATATGTCTCCTACCAACCTCTCAAATTTGATTGGTTAGGGATAACCTAGGATAAAGGATAGTATCGTTCAAAATATAAAATTTAGAATTTCGATATTAGTATTTCGATTTTTTTCTATGCACTATGCAAAAATACCTCAGCAGGAATACTGAAATAATTTTTTAGTTTTTGTGCAGTTTTTAAAGTTATTTATTTTGCCAGAAAGTACAGCAGATACATGTCCTTTGATTCCAATTATCGGCTCCAAATCCTTTGCTTTAATTCCCATTTCCAACATTTTATATTTTATAACTTCCAATGCATCAAGTTCAGGAACTGATAATGCTTATCATCATAATCCTTTACCTAAACCATTAGTAAATCTAACTCATCATGCTCAGGAGAGTTGGGTGATACATGAAATATTTCCATTAATCTGATAGATGCATTTTTGTAATCTTCTTCGGTTTTTAATACTTTCCAGTTCATATTTATATTTTTATATTGGTTAATATTTTTGTGTCAAATGAAATTGTTTCAACATTGATTTTATCGAATTCTTTATGTGTGCCAAACCATATTACATAACATGCATTTTGTATAAAATTATTGAAACAATTAGTCTAAATTCATTGCCTTTAATATTAAAAACTACTCTGTTATTGTTAACAATACTGGCATTGCCATATACTTTTTTCAATTCATTGAAATTGTTAAAAGTTTGTTTCGAAAACTCATTATACCATATTAATAATTGTGTTTCTGCAAGAGGGAATTTTTTGATATAATATAAAATGGTCTTCTTAACAAGGATTTTCATATGCAAATACAATAAAAGTTTTCAATTTGCAAACTTTTAGGTTTGATTTTATTTCTGTATTTTGAGTAACCACTCACTTTCTTTTAGTAAAAAAACCAAAACTTTAACTTAAAAGCTATTTAATTATATAAACTTTTTCGGGATTTTCTGTGATATAGTTTTGAATTTGATTGATTATATAAAAATTTTCTTTGTATTTTTTTAAGTAAGAAATTACTTCATCCGTTTGGTTTTGTTTAACTGTAACTGGCACATAACCCATGCCTATAAAAGTACCATTGTTTATCCAAATTACTGAATATTCTTTCCTGTTTCGTCCTATATCAATTATAAAATAACTGTCGTTATTACTTAAGTGTATAACCAAATCGTTCACTTTTGCATTGTATTCGTATACAGTTATGTTTTTTTTACAAGCACAAATTTCATTTTCACATATTAATTGAACACCGCTTAACTGCATACATAAATCAAAAGTATTTACAAATTCCCTTATTTGTTCTATGGCATTTATTTTTGAACTAAAAGCCATTAAAGGCTTAATATGCCTGTGTTTGGTAATTAGTTCAATTCCCAGTCTTATTGTTCCGCTTCTGTCTTGGTAGTCGAATAAACCATATTTAGGTTCGTAGCTTTTTTGTGCTTTATTGTGTTCGGGCCAATAGTTTTTTATTTCGTGCGATTCTAATATTAAAGCCATTAATTCTGTTGCAGTTTCTTCGAAAGAAATAGAATGAATATCGCGCAAAAAACTTTGTTTCTGTCGTGATGAAGAGTTGTTTGAAAAATGACTGCTTATTCTCGATTTTATAGAAATGGCTTTGCCAATGTAAACAATTTTCGAACTTTGATTATGGAAGTAATATACCCCCGGTTTGTTTGGTAAACTATCAAATTGTTTTTTAGGTAAATTAGGTGGCAACACTTGCTCTTTCGAATTGCGTTTAAGCATTTTATTTATTTCACCTTCTTCATCTTTTTGCAAAAGCAAACTAAATAGTTTTACAGTGGCTTCAGCATCGCCTTTTGCCCTATGCCTATCGCTTAAAGGAATATTTAAATAGCCACATAAATTCCCTAAGCTGTAAGAAGGATAATTGGGAATTATTTTTCGGCTTAATCTTACTGTACAAAGTTTATTGGTATTTAAAATAAAGCCACATTGTGCCAACGAATATTTTATAAATGAGTAGTCGAAGTTTACATTGTGTGCTATAAAAATAGTATCGGTTAGCAGGTTATAAATTGTTTCAGCTACTAAATTAAAAGTAGGTGCAGTTTGAACCATTTCATTGCTTATGCCAGTTAACGATTCAATATATCTGGGAATTTCCTTTTCAGGATTTATTAAGGTTTGATAAGTATTGGTAACTTTTTCTCCATCGAAATTAATGATACATATTTCGGTAATTCCATTGCTCGATGCATGGCCTCCAGTTGTTTCAATATCAACAATTGAATACATTTTTTCTTTCAAATCTCTAATTTTCTCACGCTTAATCTACTATTTTTTCGGCTTTTCCTTTTTCTATTCGTTTTAAATTATACAAATACATTACCTCTACTTTTTTTCTAGCCCAAGGTGTTTTCCTTAAAAATACCAAACTCGATTTAACAGTAGGATTTGTTGTAAAACATTTAATAGAAATTTTTTCGCCCATTTTTTCCCAACCAACGTATTCAACCAAATCGGTTATTATAGTTTCTAATTTTAAACCATGTAAAGGATTATTTGTTTGTATTTTTTCCGAATTATCCATGTTATAAATATTATTTATTTAGTAAAAATACATCATTTATTCCCATTTTAAATTTAAAGCGAACCATTTTGAAGCGAAATATTTGTGGCACGAATTATAAGAAATTGAATTTAAGTATTTTACCTTTTTGGTATTATTCATGTAATTAAGCTAATTGTTAAAATTTCATTTTTATTAGTTTAAGAACTTGTCTTTATAATGAGTGCTTGAAGCAAGTGAGGCGGCTTCTTGTATTGTCGAAGACTTGATGAAGCAAAGAAAACCTGCTACATAGTAGCGGGTTTCTTTATTTATTCGCCTTAAATTTTTTGTTAAATATTAATGTTGGTGTCCGCCTTCACCATGCACATGACCGTGGTTCAATTCTTCGGCAGTTGCTTCGCGAATTCCTAAAACTTCGCCCTCAAAACTTAAATCTGTTCCAGCTAATGGATGACTAAAATCCATTTCTATAAAATCTTTTGTAATTGAAAGCACAGTTCCTTCCATTTCATTGCCTTCGTTATCGCTCATAGGTAAATTAGCTCCCACAAACACAAATTCATCTTCAATTTCACCATCTTCGTTTAAAAATGAATCAATAGGAATTTTTACAATATCATTTACATTTTCGGCACCATAAGCATTTTCAGCTAAAATGGTAAATTTAAAAGTATCTCCTATATTTTTTCCTTGTATATTTATTTCAAATTCAGGAACTAATCCTCCTGCGCCAAATAAAAACACCATTGGATTTTCTGGAGTGGTTTCTTCTATTTTTTCACCACTATTGTGGTCGGTAAGTTTGTAACTAAGCGTTACCACTTTGTTTGCTTCAATTGCCATATATAATTTTTAATAAAATAAAGGGCGAAAGGTAGTTAATACAAAAATGGAATCCTATTAATTGTAATGAAACTATTTCATAAAGATTAAAATTAGTTTTTTATAACATTATTTTCTAAATGCAATTTGGCACCCTATTGATTTGGTTTCGGTTGTAGTTATTTTTTTATTTGCTAGCAATGCATCTACGGCATTGGCCACATAACTTTCTGTTACTTTATCAGGCTCCATTCCATTGTCGTCAATGGCTCCATTGTATTTTACAACCCACTGGTTGTTTTCTTTCCAAATTACAAAAGCGTGAGGTGTTTTTTGTGCTTTAAAGTTTTTGGCTACACTTTGCATTTCATCAAATAAGTAAGGGAAACTAAATTGCTCATTAGTTGCTTTTATCACCATGTTTGGATAAGTATCTTCTTCATACATCATTGTATCAGTTGAACTAATAGCAATTAATGGAACGCCCAATGAGTCGTATTTCTTGTTCAATGCATTTAACCTTGGTGGATACAATTTTGCAAATGGACAATGGTTGCAAGTAAATACAATGATAAATCCTTTTGCATCTTTATAGTTTGCCAACGAAATCATTTTTCCATCAATGTTTTTTAAAGAAAAATCTAGTATCGTTTCTTTCTGTTTAGGTAAAAATGCACTTGCAATAAATAAATAAACAGATATGATGAATATGTTTTTTAGTTTTTTCATTGGGTTAAATTAATTAAGTTTTGATAAGTAATAGTTGAAGTTATAAAATGCTTTTTCCTTCCTTTTTTTACTATTAAAGTAGCAGGGATAGCTCCACTCCAATTTTTATCAATGTCGCTTATCCAATTATTGCCATTGGGTTCATCTAACAAGTAAATAGGAGGTAAGCTGTATTTTTTTACCACCGCTATTAAACTTTTATTTAATTCATTTTTTAAATCAACACTTACAAAAAGTACTTTGGTTTTAGTGTTTTTAGTACTATCAATAAACTGTATAAATGTTGGTATTTCTTCTAAACAGGGTTTACACCACGATGCAAAAAAGTTTATTACATAAGTTGTATCCGATTTGTTAAATGTAATGTTTTTTAGCCCATCAAATTTTACTATTTGGATAGACTGTGCTTTTGTGTTATTTATAAAAAATAAAACCACTAAAGTAAAACATACAATTTTATTCATCTTACTATTTATTATAGTGAAAATTGGTCAATAACAACAATGTCATTCCGTTAGCCCCACCTTTCGGGATTCCTTACAATAAAACACTTATCCATTAGCTAACAATCTTTCTAAACATGGAAGATGCTTTCAGCATGACGTATGATTATTTTTAATTCAAGAAAAAAATTAATTACTTTTATTTAGCAATTACTATCTTTTTAGTAATTACATTTTCTTCATTAATTATTTTAATTAAATAAGTTCCTTCGTATAAAGTTCTAGTATCAAAATAAGTGATGGTGCTACCTTGTAAAATTTGAGAAGTTTGCAACAATTTTCCAGTTAAATCATACAATTCAATTGTAATATTATTGGCTGTTAAATGGTTTAATTGAATAGCAACAACATCGCTGGCAGGATTTGGATATACATTAATTTTATTTGCATCAATAACACTTTTCAAACCTGTTGTACTTGGTGTATAAGTAGAAACTGTTTCTGTTATACTTGTAACTTTTACTCCTGATTTTACACCATAAAAAGTAGGACCAACCACATAAGGATAAGCTGAGTTCCAATTTTCATCAACTGTGGCAAAGTAACAATAAATGCCATTTGGATATTCTGGTGTTTTACAATAACGGCCATTGTGAACATCTAAATAATCTTGAGAAGAAGCTACAGGCACATTGTATTGATAATCTTCTCTAAAATAACCCAAAGGATAAGTAGTGCTTACTGGAGGACCAGCAGTAACAGTTGCGCCTGAAGAATAAGTTGTTCTGGTAGTAATATTTCGTAAACTGTAACTCGATTTCATTCTAACAATATCTCCAGTTCCATCAGCATTTTTGAAAGCATATGCACCATAAATAGGAAAACCATCATAAGCAAATCCTATTAAAGGCGAATGTTTAGTGGAGTCAATGGCATATAAACCATCGGATGCGTAAAGTGTACAAACATTCGATATTACTTTTAAATCTAAACTAAAAGCACTAGGGTTTTGGTGATGGTGGTAATTACCCATGGCAGGATGTGCTTTTGCACAATCAAAACCAAGTCTTTCACCAACTACCGCATCACGGTTCCAAACCCCATCTCCTTGACCGTTGGTTTGGGTAAGCGGCCCGCCACCAAGTCGATTGTTTGCATTTTGCCACGAAACACCATCTCTGTAATCGAACAAAGCAACACCATTTATAAATAATCCAATATTCCCACCATTTGTGTTAGTTTTAGTTCCTGTGTTTTCTGCTGGATTTAAAGGCAGTTTAAAAATAGCATTTTGAGCAGTTGCCAACGATGGATTTCCATCTTGAAATGGACCTGTAATATACGTTGGTATTCCATTAGTTGCAACATAAACAGAAGCTGCCGAATACTTAATACTTTGACAATTTGCCAATGCCGCATCAACAATAGGTGTAGAATTGTTTTTTACATAATGCCTACCAGTAATAGTAGTATTTTGTAACCAATTTAAAATTGCTGGATTAGTTTGTGCATTTAAAACAAATCCTGATAAAATTAAACCTAATAAGTTCATTTGTTTTTTAATATTCATATTTTTAGTTCTTAGTTTTTAGTTTATTGTTCGCTGAGCGGAGGCCGATAGCTATCGGCCGAAGCGTTAGTTCTTAGTTTCTTAGTTTTTAGTTTCATAAAAAGTTAATCCATTCTTCAACTCACAACTTGCATTTTAAAAAACATCCCCCTAACCCCCTTCTCTCTTTCAAAGCCAACCCGCAAGGGGGAATTGGTTACAGCACCTTTTTAGTTCGAAGTTTTTAGTTCGAAGTTCTAAGTTCGAAGTTCTTTGTTCGAAGTTCTTTGTTTCATTAATACTTAAACACTTAAGCACTTAATCACTTAATCACTTAAACACTTAATCACTTAATCACTTAAACACTTAAGCACTTAAACACTAAATCACTTAATCACTTAATCACTTAAACACTTTCCCTACTCTTTTATAAATTTCTTTACTGTTATAGCTTTTGTTTTATCGTCAGTTAATTGCACAAAATAAGTTCCTGCTGCCAAATTCGAAATATCAATGCCATCTTTCCATTCAGGTCTAGGTAGCATCATTACTGCCTTGCCAACTACATTTAATATAGAAACATAATATATTTTAGCATCTGTATTATTAAATAAAAAATATAACTTTTCATTGGCAGGATTAGGATAAACTGAAAAATCGTTCATTGTTTTACTAAAAGTTTTTACAGAAGTTGTTTGATCAGTAACTATGAATTGACCCATCATCCCATCGTCTTCATGCAACGAAATATGACAATGGTACATAAAAGGGTGAAGTGAATCTGCATAATCATCAAACTTGGCAATAAATTTTACTGTGCTTCTTGCTGGTATAAAAACTACATCTTTCCAACCTGCTTGTGCTGCAACTGGAGCTGCACCTCCTGATGAAAGAATATTAAACTCTACATCGTGAATATGGAATGGGTGTCCGAAATTAGATGTACTAGTAATTTCCCAAATTTCAGTATTGTTTAAAGGTAAGTTGTAATTATTATAGTTTATATTAAATAACTTTCGGTTTATTACAAACGAAACACCTTTATTACCAACAATATTTGTATCGCTAATAGTTAAAGAGCGCGTAATTTTTGCATCAGTTGCAGGAATAGTAGTTACTGTTCTTAAAGTAGAAGGAATTGCTATAATGGGATTGTTGGTTTTAGCACCCACATTGATATGCAAAACATCAAAATCCTTTCTTGCTAAAAAATTAGCAAATGGGCCATTTGGAAATAAGTCGCCACCTGCTACATTTTGTGCCAACGTAGAATTATAAGCTCTTAAATTAATAGATTTTCCTAAATCATTGCTGCAATCAATTAGTATTTCTATTCTTTCACCTGAATGTAATAAATAGCGAGTTAATGAAACTGGAGCAGCCAATAATCCTCCATCAGAAGTAATCACTTGAAAACTTCTACCATCGCTAAAACCTAAATTATATGAACGCTCTAAAGCACCATTTAATATACGTAAACGAACTACTTGTGCAGGTATAGTATATTGCGGACGCAAAACGCCATTTACCATCATGCTGTCGCCATAAGGCACAACAGTAAATTGATTCGAGGTGTTAAAATCTCTGTCTGTTAACACCAATGGAATGTCATCCACTCCATAAGTTCTGGGTAAAGCCAATTTCGATTCTACTTCATCTCTTACTATTATTAATCCGCCAATACCTTTTGTTATTTGCTCTTCAGTCATTTCGTGTAAATGTGGATGATACCAATAGGTGGCAGCATCGTTTTTTACTTCCCAGTATGGTTGCCAAGTAGTGCCTGGAGGAATTACTTGATGTGGCCCACCATCCATAACTGCTGGTAAATGCATGCCATGCCAATGTATAGTAGTTGAATCGTTCAAGCCATTTTTTACATTCATGTGAACTACATCGCCTTTATTAATAAACAAAGTAGGACCCCAAAACTTACCGTTAATGGCACCAGTAATTGTTTGGTTGCCAGTATTAACTATTTGGGCAAATGTGTCTTTTATATTTAAATTAAAATTAGTTCCCGAAAGGGTATCTGGAATCCAAAGGTCATTGTAACTTTGGCTAAAAGCACTTGCTGATAATAACAAAAACAAAAGCGTTGCACTTTTTTTGATTGGTTTTTTAGGAAAAATTTTATTCATGAATGTTTATTATTTTTATACAAATTAGTTGAATTTTTGAATGAATACTGTTACTATATTTTAATTAAGTTTTATAAAATTTATTTATTTTGTTAAAAAATTACTGTTTTACAATTTTGTAAGTACTATTTTCTATTTTAATAAAATATATTCCTTTTGTTAAACTTGAAAAATCTTGCATTTCAATTTGAGTTCCAGCATATATTTTCACTCCAATTGAGTTATATAACTCAACAATAAAATTAGGTTTTAAATTTTCAATTTGAATATATTTTGTAAACGGATTTGGAAATACTTTTAGATGTGATACTTTGTTTATATCCATCACCCCTGTTACTATGCAGGGGCGAGTGCTATTTGTTAATTGAATATATTGGCTACATAAATAATCGTAATTATAGCTTTCATCTGCCGACATTGACCAATAGTCATTCAAGCTTTTTGTTTCCAATGGATCTTTTTTTAAATTGTAAAATTCAGTCTTTCCGTAATCAAAATGAATGAGTTTGTAGTCCATATTTTTAATGGTTTTTGCTTCGTCAGAATCGTGTATTAATTTAAAAATTTCGGAAAATTGCCAAGGTCTAATTTCGGTTGCTGTATTTTTTAAAATAGGCAAAATACTTTTACTATCCACAGGTTTATTTACTGGAATTTGATTTTGCCAATTGGTATTTCCTTGTAATTCTAATACTGTTGAAAAAATATCAACTGAGTTTATTAAGGCATTACTCATTCGTTTTTTATTAACTACAGAAGAACCCGCAATAATCATGGGTGTATGCACTCCATATTGGTAAACCGTTCCTTTGGCTTTTGAAGTATCGGCTATTTGCGCAGTGCGAGGTGTGTTGCCATTGTCGCCAATAAAAATAAAATCAGTGCTATCAAATCTATTCATTGCTTTTAACGAATCAAATAATCGCCCTAATTCTTTATCCCAAGCTTGAATCATTGCCTTAAAATATTGTTTTGGATTATTTCTAATATCGTTTGTAGTGCCCGACAGTGTTTTATAATTATGCAAATTTATTGGTGGTAAATGCAATGGATCGTGAGGTGCGTTAAATGCTAACCATAAAAAAACAGGTTTATTATTTTGATTTTTTAACCAAGTAACTGCATTGTTTACATTTTCTGTAGTTGCATAATTGGTAATTACACTCGAAACGCCATTGGTGTATTTTGTCCAATTGGTAAAAGTAGGCAATTGACCAATAAAAGGACCTTCAAAATGATCGTAGCCCATTTTTAATGGATTTAATAAATTTGCAGCCGGATTTGGTTGGTGTAAATGCCATTTACCAATATTTGCTTTGCCAATATTGGGGTTGTACAATTTCAAAAGTTTTGGAATGGTAATTTCAGCGGTATCCAATTGATTTGAACCACCTGCGCCACCCACTATTCCTCCAACACCAGTTCTAAAACTATATCTGCCAGTTAAAATTGTAGTGCGTGTTGACGAACAAACTGGATTAGCCATATGATTAGTAAAAACCACTCCGTTATTAGCTAAATACCTAATATTGGGAACATCAACTGTATCGCCATAACCAGGAAAAAAACCAAAGTAATCAGCACTTAAATCATCACCAATTATTAAAATGGTAGTTTTTTGTGCGCTTACATTTATTGTCGACAACAATAGAATAAAAGTTGAAATTTTTATTTTCATTATCACACAAAAAAGTAATTTTTTTTAATTTAAATTGTTATGAAATTTTTTAATTAGTTTATAAAATTATTAAAAAATGTTATAAAATTATATAAACTATGTTAAAGCTTTGTTTAAAAATAGGCTAGCAAGTTGATAAATTGAGAAAGTGATTTTTTAAATAGTAAGAGGTTAGGGCAATTAGCAATAAACTAATTGATAAGTTGTATAATTTTTTGTTTTATACTTTCGTTTCTTACACTTCGACTCCGCTCAGTGACCGAAATGAAAAAATGGTCACTGAGCGGAGCCGAAGTGCACATTTTTTCTTGGTATTTTTTCTTCAACTTTACTAACGTTTCGACTCCGCTCAACGACCGTAAAGTTGTTTGGCATCGCTCAGTGACCGAAATGAAACGCTCCGCTCAACGACCACCTTCAACGACCGAAATTCGCTCAGTGACCGAAATGAAAAAATGGTCGCTGAGCGGAGCCGAAGCGCACATTTTTTCTTGGTATTATCTTCAACTTTACTAACGTTTCGACTCCGCTCAACGACCGTAAAGTTATTCTTTCATTTCTTACACTTCGACTCCGCTCAGTGACCGAAATGAA
>CAMCEM010000052.1 GCA_945873755.1 Chitinophaga pinensis
CCAACAATTAATAAATCAATTTTATTTTCAATAGAAAATTTACCTACAGCATCAAAATCGGTTGGGTTAATTTTAATGTTTTGTCCAAACTCATTAGTTCCTGCATTGCCAGGCATAATAAATAATTTTTTACACAGCTTACTTTGGGCTAATTTATAAGCAAATGCATGTTCTCGTCCACCTGAACCAATCAATAAAATATTCATTGGGCAAATATATTAATTAAGATAAGTATAATAAATGAAACATGCATGAGTTGATGAATGTTAGAAAAGTATTTTAAAAAAATAAATAAATGTTTTGCTGTAAAAAGATTTTTTTTATTTAAACTTGCCTTAAATTAAAAAAAACGATGAAAAAAATTATTACTTTATTTACTATTTTAACCATAAGTACTGTTGCATTTGCTCAAAGGTATAAAGACAAAATATTTACCAATGTTAGCATGGATAGTGTTGTTTATGGTAATGCAAAAAACTTTAGTGGTTCTCCACAAGACTTAAAAATGAATATTTTTCAACCTGTTGGAGATACAGTAACTAATAGACCTTTATTGGTATTTGCTCATGGAGGTTCATTTGTTGGTGGAAATAGGTATTTACCAGATGTAACCTATTTAGCAACCGAATTTGCAAAACGTGGTTATGTATGTGTTTCAATTCAATACCGTTTAGGAGTTGATTTGCAAGCAATTTTTGCAGACCAAAGTCAGGCAGGACCTCAATTTGCAAATGCTTTGTGGCGTGGAACTTTAGATGGAAGAGGTGCTATTAGATTTTTAAGAGCAAATGCCAATACTTATAAATTTAATATTGGTCAAGTTTATTTAGGTGGTGTTTCTGCAGGTGGTGTTTTGGGTTTACATGAAGCCTTTCTAGACACTGAAGCTGAAATTGGAACTGCAAATCCTAAGATGGATACTGCATCAATTGGAGGAGGTATTGAAGGATTAAGCGGAACTCCGGGACAAAGTTGGAGAGTTAAAGGAGTAATAAATTTATGTGGTGCTATAGGCGATGTAAATTGGATGAAGAATAATAAAAATGTTTCTATATTTAGCGTGCATGGTACCAATGATGAAACTGTTCCTTACAAATCAGATTTTTTTAGCTATGCTGGTCTTAAAATAGGTCGCTTAAGTGGAAGTTTTGTAGTTGATTCAATGGCAAAAACTTTAGGTATGAAATCGTTTTTTCATACGTTTGAAGGTGCACCACACGTGCCATTTTCACCTGGTGTTGGAACAACCCAAAGCAGCACAGCTTACATGGATACAACTGAAGATTTATTAACTACTTTTTTGTTTGATGATATTAAAACTCCTGGCGTAGGTGTAAATAACATTTTAACTAAAAACGATGTTTCTGTTTTTCCAAATCCAACAAAAGAAAATGTAACTATTGAAATAAGTAAAGGTAAAATAAATACAATTGTTATTACTGATTTAACTGGTAAAGTAATGGAAACAATTATTGCCAAATCAAATATTATTGATTTAAATTTAAATAATCTAAACAATGGAATTTACTTTTTAACTATAAGCAATGAGTTAGGAATTATTACTAAAAAAATGATAAAAGAATAATTTTATAAACCAAATTTTATAAAAAGGCTGTAACAAAATTTTTGTTACAGCCTTTTCTTTTGTCTAATAAACAAATAATTAGACGAAACGTTATAAATTTAAAGAATTATACTTCAATAAAAACCATTAAATTGCCTTTTAATAAAAGAAAAATAATGTCTAATTCTATCGTTATAAATCAAGAAAGTGAAAATGAACTAATAGTAAAAGCTTATAGGCATTTATTACGTTCATGCAAAATTTCGTTAACAAAAAAAGATAGAGAAACCATTAGAGAAGCTTTCAATATAAGTTTAGAAGCACACAAAAGTATGAGGCGAAAAAGTGGAGAGCCTTACATACTCCATCCTATTGCTGTTGCTCAAATATGTGCCGAAGAAATTGGTCTTGGAACTACCTCAATAGTATGTGCTTTATTACATGATACTGTTGAAGATACTGATATTACTTTAGAATTAATAAACATGAAATTTGGGCCAAAGGTTGCTCAAATAATTGATGGTTTAACAAAAATTTCAGGCGTTTTTGATCAGCAGGATAAATCGATGCAGGCTGAAAATTTTAAAAAAATGCTTTTAACATTAAGTGAAGATGTAAGAGTAATTTTAATAAAACTAGCCGATAGAATGCATAACATGCGTACTTTGGAAAGCATGAGCCCCAAAAGCCAACTAAAAATTGCTAGCGAAACAGCTTATGTATATGCACCTTTGGCTCATAGGTTAGGTTTATACGCAATGAAAACTGAATTTGAGGACTTAGCAACCAAATTTTTAGATCCCGACAGTTATAATTATGTAAAAATAAAATTACAAGAAACAAAAGCGGATAGGAATAAATATATAAAAAAATTTATTGAACCTCTTCAAAAAGCATTAGATGAAACTGGCTTAAATTATGAAATAAAAGGTAGACCAAAAAGTATTCATAGCATTTTAAATAAAATGAAAAAGCAAGGAGTTGCTTTCGATGAAGTATTTGATCTTTTTGCAATTCGAATTATTGTAGATGATGAATTTGAAAACGAAAAAAGTGATTGCTGGAAAGTGTATTCAACAGTTACTGATTTTTATACTCCAAACCCCGATAGATTAAGAGATTGGGTAAGTATACCTAAAGCCAATGGTTACGAAAGTTTGCACACAACTGTAATGGGCCCAAAAGGCCGATGGGTTGAAGTACAAATAAGGAGCAAAAGAATGGACGAAATAGCTGAAAAAGGTTATGCAGCTCATTGGAAATACAAAGATGGAACTCAAGTTAACGACAATGGATTAGAGCAATGGCTAGCTAAAGTAAGAGAAATGCTTGAAAACACAGACGGATCTGCCATTGAATTTTTAGACGATTTTAAACTGAATTTATTTGCTGAAGAAATTTTTGTTTTTACTCCTAAAGGCGATTTAAGAAAACTGCCCGCACAAGCAACAGTATTAGATTTTGCTTTTGATATACACTCCGGTTTAGGTGTAAAATGTATTGGAGCAAAAGTAAATAACAAATTGGTTCCTATTACTTACAAATTAGGCAATGGCGACCAAGTTGAAATTCTATCATCAACCAAACAAAAACCCAATGAAGACTGGCTTACTTGGGTAGCTACTGCTAAAGCAAAATCAAAAATAAGAGATTATTTTAAACATGAAAGAAACCAATCGGTTACCATGGGTAAAGAAATTTTAGAAAGGAAATTTAAAAATGCCAAAATTCCATTTACAAGCGAAGCATTAACACTTATTATAAAATACTACAAACTTCCTTCAGTAACCGAATTATACTATCAATTAGTAGTTGAAAAAATTGATAGAACTAAAATAGATTTAATAGCAATACTTGAACCTGAAATAAAAAAAGTACCTGCAACTGATGAACAGAAAGAACAAAGAATTTTAAAAATAAAAAATAAAACTGTTTCAAAAGATGCCGTAATTATTGGAGATGGAGACCCTGTTGAATATGGGTTTGCAAAATGTTGCAGCCCAATTCCAGGTGATGATATTTTTGGATTTGTTACTGTTGGAGAAGGGGTAAAAATTCATAGAACCAATTGTACCAATGGAATAAGTTTAATGAGTAATTATGGTTACAGAATTATTAAAGCAAAGTGGGCTGATAATAATTTAAATAACAACAAATCGTTTTTAACTTCTATTAAAATTCAAGGAATTGACAGTGTGGGTATTGTAAGCACTATTACCAATATTATTTCTACTCAATTACAAATAAATATGAAATCGATAAATGTAACTGCCAACGAAGGAATGTTTGAAGGAAATATTACTTTAAAAGTAAGTGATACCAAACATTTAGAAGATTTAATGAATAAAATAAAACAAGCAAGTCAGTTAATTTCGGTTACTAGATTCGATATTGGGTAAGTTTAGATACTAGCTGCTGGCTGCTGGCAACTAGCTTCTGGCTTTTAACTATAATTATTTCCTCATTGCTCATTGCTCGTTGCCCATTACTCATTGCTCATTACTCATTACTCATTTCCCATATCACAAGTCCAACTAACTTTCAACTAAAATGATTACTTTTGCAACCTATATAATTTTATGGCATTAGACCAGTTAACAGAAGACCAAAATTCAGAAACAAAAGAAATGACTTTTTTTGACCATATTGACGAATTAAGGAGTCATTTGGTTAAATCGGTAATAGCAATTTTAATTGGCGCAGTTACTGCATTTTTTAATAAATACATCCTTTTCGATATAATAATTTTTGGTCCAATGCGTACCGATTTTTTTAGCTACCAAGTACTTTGTAAACTATCGTATTGGGCAAAAGGAACCGATGAATATTGCATGAAAAATATTTCATTTGCATTAAAAAATATTGACATGACAGGGCAATTTACTCAGCATTTGTGGATTGCCTTTATAGCTGGATTAATTATAGCGTTTCCATATATTCTTTGGCAATTTTGGCAGTTTATAAAACCAGCATTAAACAGAAAAGAAATCAGCTACGCGCGTGGTTTAGTATTTTTTAGTTCTATTTTGTTTTTTATTGGAATTGCGTTCGGATACTTTTTTTTAACGCCTGTTTCAGTTTCTTTTATGGGTTCTTACCAAGTTAGTACTTTGGTAAGTAATGAAATTAACTTAGAGTCGTATATTTCGTTTGTATCAACCATTACATTTGCTTGTGGCTTAATGTTCGAAATGCCAATATTGGTTTATTTTTTAGTAAAAATTGGTATTTTAAGTGCCAAATTAATGAGCAAATACCGCAAACATGCGCTAGTTGTTATTTTGGTATTAGCAGCTATTTTAACTCCTTCGCCCGATATGGCTAGTCAAATATTAATGGCTATTCCGTTATATGCTTTATTTGAAATGAGTATTTTTATTGCAAAAGGCGTTGAAAAAAATAAAATAAAATAAATAAATTTACCTTTTAAAAATTATAAATAAAATATTATGAAAATTGCCATAGCAGCCGACCACGCAGGTTTTGAATACAAAGAAATTATTAAAGCCATGCTTACCGATTTAAACTATACAGTTACCGATTTTGGAACACATTCAACCGATTCAATGGATTATCCAGATATTTCGCATCCATTGGCTACAAGTGTTGAAAGTAAAGAAACTGAATTAGGAATAATAATTTGTGGCAGTGGCAATGGAGTAAACATGGCTGTAAACAAACACCAAGGTATAAGAGGTGCATTGTGTTGGACAGATGAAATTAGTAGCTTAGCGCGCACCCACAACGATGCCAATGTATTGGCACTACCTGCGCGTTTTATTGATATTGAAATGGCTAAAAGAATTACCATGACTTTTTTAACTACTCATTTTGAAGGTGGCCGCCACCAAAATAGAGTTGATAAAATTAGTTGTTAGTAAAGGCAATTATTTACTGAAAGATAAAATTATACAAAAAAAATTCGAAGAAAATCTTCGAATTTTTTTTTCAATTTTTTATATTAAAATTTTAAAACCTATATCCTAAAATTAAACCAAAACCGGTGTTTTTATTGGCCAATGAACTACTTGAATTTGAGTTTATATTGACCAATCCTAATTGCGAATTAAGTGTTAAATTAATTCCATTTGCTAATTGATAACCAACTAAAAAATTAGCACCAATATCCATAGTTTTAAAATAAATTAAATTGTTATTTTCATTATTAGGTACATCTTCTTGAATTTTTAAATCAGTGTCTTCAGGTGCTGAATTACCACTAAATATAGCTGTTCCGCCAATACAATAACCTATGTATGGTCCAAAACCCAATATTAATTTACCTTTACCAACCAACGGTTTATAAAGCAAATTAATAGGCATTTCAATATACTTTAAATTTAATTCGCGGGTAATACTTCTTGTTGTCAATAAATCTTTGTAATCAACATTTCCTGTTGTACCTTTTGTTATGTATTGAAGACCAATTTGAACATAAAACTCAGGTGCTACATAAATTTCTTCGTTAATTCCCAATGTAAAACGGGGAACTAAACTATTTGAAAGTGCATTTCCATTTGGGTTGGTTCCATTTATGTTCATAAAATTTATTCCTCCATAAATTCCAAATGTAAACCTATCTCCTATCGAAATTTCCGCATCTGATTGAGCAAAACTTGTTATACTAAACAAGGTGAAAATTAAAATAATTTGTATTCTGTTTTTCATAAATATTTTATTTAGTTTGATGATTCTTTGGCTGCATCTTTTCTCATTTGTGCATTTGCAGTAATTAAAAATTCAACTCTTCTGTTTTGTGAACGAGTATCCTCATTGTCGTTGCTATAATTAGGAGCAGTTTCACCATAACCTTTGGTATTTATTCTACTGCTTTTTATTCCGTTCAATTTTAAAAAACTAGCTACAGATGATGCTCTTTTTTTAGATAATTTCATATTGTACGAATCAGTTCCAGTATTATCTGTATGGCCTTGAATTTCAATATTTGTTTCAGGGTATTTACCTAAAACGCTTACCAATTTATTAAGGTTTTGTGCCGAGCCATTATTTAAATCTGATTGATTGATTTCAAATAAAATTTTATCACTAAATTCAACCACGATGCCTTCGCCCACTCTATAAACCTTTGCTCCAGGAACTGTATTTCTTATTTCTTCGGCTTGTTTATCCATTTTGTTACCAATAATTGCACCTGTAGCACCACCAACTGTTGCTCCAATTAAAGCCCCCAAAGCCGTATTTCCCGATGCCCTGCCTATTACTGCTCCTATTACAGCTCCTCCACCTGTTCCTATTAATGCGCCTTTTTTTGTTTTATTCATTGCGCAACTCGAAACAAATAAACTTACAACAATTATTGCTACAAAAATCAAAGCAATTAGATTAATTTTTTTCATTATTTAGTTTGTTAACTTTAAGCAACAAAACTACTTTCATCAATTAAAATTAATTTACATAAGTAAATATATATGTTACACATTTCCTTTAAATCTGCCATTGCATATTTGTTTTTATTTTGATTGGGGTCATAAATTAAAGCTTCACTTTATTGAAACTTGCAAGCTTTATTAACACATAATGAGTAACAAAATTTTTAACACACATAGTTTTCATATTCCAGTGATGGGCATTGGCTTTACCATCGATTCGCCTATAAAAGTGGCGGCTTATGGAATTTCATCTACCATATCGTTGGTTGATGATGTTTTGATGGAAAAATTACGTGCATTTTATTCAGAAAAATTTAGTTTGCCTTTTGAAACCATTACCAATAAAGTAAACGATTCGCGAGCTAAACGAATAACAGCTTATTTAAACATGGTTGATCAAATTGTAAAAAACAAATTTGAACAATTAAAACAATCGGTAGCCGAAAAAGGTGGGGAGTTTGAAAAGTATATGAATATGTTGCCTGATTATGCCGAAATAAAAAAGCAATTCAATAGTTTTATTGATAATAATAAAACCATAGAGGAAATTAAAAACTGGGCTAATACGCACTTGCAAATGGGAAGCATTGATGTAAATATTATGACCAAATTAGACAAAGAAAATAAGTTTAATAACGAAAAACTACCAGTAATTTATAACGATGCCCATGCTGCACTTCGCGGTTTTGCAAACAGTAATTTACATTCATCTATAGTACTTTCTGCAGGAATGAACCCAAGGCTTTACGCTTATTTTGAGCAATTAGATAATTTTTTTCCAGACCAAAATGGTAATTTAGAAAAAAAGGTAATTTTAAAAATTAGTGATTATCGTTCTGCCTTAATTCAAGGGAAATTTTTAGCTAAAAAAGGCATTTGGATTTCGGAATACAGGGTTGAATCGGGTTTAAATTGTGGTGGACATGCTTTTGGAAGTGATGCTTCGTTAATGGGACCCATTTTAGAAGAATTTAAACAAAATAAACCAGAATTAATTAATGCCATACACCAAGTGTATGTTGCAGCATTGGCTGAAAAAATAAGTTTGTTCCAGCAGAACCACTACCTGTTAAATTTACTGCACAAGGTGGAGTTGGTACTGCAAAGGAACATCAGTTTTTAATAGAAAAATACGAGTTAGATTCAATTGGTTGGGGAACTCCTTTTTTGTTGGTTCCTGAGGCCACCACCGTTGATAACGAAACATTAGATTTACTTTGTAATGCCAAAGAAAACGATTTATACTTAAGCAATATTTCCCCATTAGGAGTTCCGTTTAATTCATTAAAAGGCAATACCAAAGATGTAAAACGATTAGAATGGATAGCAAAAGGAAGACCGGGAAGCAGCTGCCCACGTGAGTTTGCCAAGCTCAATACCGATTTTACTGAAGAAGTAATTTGTACTGCTTCGCGCCAATACCAAGACTTAAAATTAAAATCGCTTCAATTACAAAATTTACCTAAGGATGAGTTAGCAGTTGCCAACGAGTTAGCCATGCAAAAAACCTGTTTATGTGTGGGCTTGGGAACTTCGGCTTTATTGGTAAATGGTTTAAGCACTCGCACCGAAGGACCTGGAGTTGCCGTTTGCCCCGGACCTAATATGGCCTATTACTCTAAAATAGTGTCGTTGCAAACCATGTGCAACCACATTTATGATAAAGAAAATTTAGTTGATAACCCCAACAGACCACATGTATTTTTGAAAGAACTAGAATTAAACCTAGATTATTACCACAATCAACTAAAAATTTATTTGGCTAAACCAACCGATTTAGTAAAAAAACAGCTGAACAATATGGCAAAAAACTTAGAAAACGGTATTAATTACTATAAAGATTTATTTACTAATCAAACTGAAATACTTAAACAATTGATTGGATTAAAAATTACTACTTTATCTAATGAATAGTTAAATTTATTAGTCGGTTTTAAAAACAATAAAAATAATTTATTGGCTTAAATTATCAGCTTTTAAATGGAAATCCATCAATGGTTGTTTCCAGTTTCTTTGTCCTGTTTTTACTTTAGCTCCTAACACATTTAAAATACTATAAATACCAAAATAAGTACGGTTAATGTATAAAGCATGTTGCGAACCTCTGCCCTCTTTGCTTTCGCGCAGTTCTTTCATATTTGAAACTTCTTCGCCCAGCGCATATATTTTATCAATGTATTCGTTATTGCTAAAGTCAAATTCATCGGTTGTAAATGGGGTACTTAACAAAGTAGTCATTCTTATAAATGCATCAGTAATTACATCTTGCGTGCGTTTATCATCTTTTACACTAACAATTTGCTGTTGAAGCATAATGCGTTCTATAATTGCTTTACTTTTTAATATTTCAGGTACCAATAAAGCAAAATAATTAAAGTAAAAATCTTCAGGAATTTCTTTTACACAACCAAAATCAATTACACCTAAAGTACCATCAGGTTGCATTAAAAAATTGCCTGGATGAGGGTCGGCATGAACAGCTTTTTGTTCGTGCACTTGCATATCGTAAAAATCCCACATGGCTTGTCCAATTTGGTTTTTTATTTCTTGAGTAGGATTTGTTTTTAAAAATTCTTCTAAATGCAAACCTTCCAACCAATCCATTACCAAAACTTTATTGCTTGAGTATTCAGGATAATATTTGGTAAATTTTATATTGGGAATATTGGCACAAAGCTTCGAAATTTCTTGGCTGCGTTTCAATTCAAGGTCGTAATTGGTTTCTTCCAACAGTTTGCTTTCAACTTCAATAATATATTTTTCAAACTCTTTTTCGCTTAATCCAATTAACCTAAAGGCAATTGGTTTTACTAGTTTCAAATCACTTCTTATGCTCTCTGCTACACCTGGATATTGAATTTTTACTGCCAATTTCTGACCATCTTTAGTAGCTTCGTGCACTTGCCCAATACTCGCAGCACGTGTTGATTGCATGTTAAAAGTATCAAAAATTTGTTGCGGGGTTTTGCCAAATTGTTTTACAAAAGTTTGAACAATAAGTGGACCCGAAAGCGGTGGAGCGGAATATTGAGCCAAAGCAAACTTATTAGTATAAGCCCTTGGCAATACATTTTTTTCCATGCTTAGCATTTGCGCCACTTTTAAAGCCGAACCTTTTAGCTCACTTAAAGCATTATAAACATCTTCCGCATTATCTTCGTGCAAACGATCTTTGCTAATGTTTGGGTCAATTATTTTTTTAGAATAATGTTTTATGTAGTTCCCACCTATTTGCGCGCCTGTTTTTACAAAACGCATGGCGCGTTCTACTTTGGTTGAAGGAATTGAATTTTGTTCCATTTTTTTTTGTCCCGCTGATTCCGCAGAGTTTCGCAGAAATTTTTAGTTGTAATTAGTTATTCAGCGTTTATCAACGCCATCTGCGGGAAAATTACCTGTTTTGAAATAAAAATTTTCCAAAATCAAGGGCTGCATCTAAAGCAGATTTTCCCATTAAATCGAAAGCTAAGTTAACAGAACGTTCTATCGATTCATCGGTTTTTTCAAACCCTTTGCTGTTATCGTTTAACCAGAAAGTTAATACAAACAAAAAATTTAACCACAAGCCACTCACGTACTTTTCGTCTAAATATTTACGTTCTTGAATTTCGTTGGTTCCAATTCCTTCCACTAAAATGGGTTTCATATTTTCAGTAAAAACCAAGTGCAATTCATTTAAATATTTGGGCCACTTAGGTAATTTTACTACATCGCGGTTTTTTAAATAAATGGCAAAACTGCGGTAGTTTTTTACTTCTTCAATAAAAGCAAAAAATACAGCCAACACCTTTTCGCGTGCTGAATAATTTTGCCAAGGCTCCGATTCGCTGCTAGATTTATACGCATTTTCGAACCAAATTTTATAAATATCAGCTTCTAAACCGGTAAGACTAGAGTAATGGTTATAAAAGTCTTTCTCTTCCATACCAATTGATTTTGCAAATAAGTAAACACTTTCAGGAGTTTTGTTATTTTCTAAAGTGTGGTTAATGTATTGTTTAATTAAATCGTTGCTCATAATATTATTGACAAGTGTTTGTTCATTTAGTTTTGAAAACTAATAAAAATTGGAAAATTGGTTGGTTTTTAATTATTTTATTCCGTTTGCTGAAGCCTAACGGTTATTCATATTTTATTATTTATTTTTAATTTAGCAGCTTCTTTCAAAACCGATTTGGCATTAATAGCGGTTACTACTTTTTTACCAGTTTTGGCTTCCAATTCTTTCATAGCTACTTTGGCTACATTGCCTCCTTGTTTTGCTACATTCTTACTTTCTTCAAAAGTTTCCGGGTTGGTTGCGGCAGATATATCTTTAGTTGAAGCTTCGGCTAACATATTTAAAATAAGTTCCGTATTGGTCATATTATCTCTCAGATTTTCTTTTTTCAACCCTTTCAAAATTTTATATTCTTTGGTAGTTTTATCGCTCC
Source organism: Chitinophaga pinensis (assembly GCA_945873755.1). Lineage (GTDB taxonomy): Bacteria > Bacteroidota > Bacteroidia > UKL13-3 > UKL13-3 > JAAFJM01. The sequence goes on from CAMCEM010000052.1 coordinate 11,388, forward strand.
AAGCTTTTGTAATTATGTCGGTAAGTGTTGCAAACTGAGCACCTTCTTTTAACCCTCTCTTTTTCCATTCATCAGTCAGTTCTTTTCTTATTTCAATACTTTTCAACCTTTGATTTATCCAACTTTCAGAATAACCCAATTGCATATATTGTTCTAAAGCCCTATCTATACTTAATTCTGGGTCTTGCATTTCATCCAGCCTTTCTGAAGCAACTTTTGCTAACCAAAGTTTAAAAGGTTCCGCTTTTGGCGAGGGTATGGATTGTATCAATCTAAATAACTGCTCTGTATCAGCTACATCGGTTAAATAAAACTTTCCATCGGCCGATTGCATTTTCAGTTGACTACAATTTGTAGCCAACTGGCTTCCTTCATTTTTAAGTCTAGTTTTTAAAACACTCCAGTATTTTCTTGGATTAGGACTTTCAGTAAGTATTCCAACTACATCAACTATTGAAATATACCATTTTTCTTGCACTTCATCCCACAAAGAACGAATTTCCTTTTGCTCAAATAATTTAATTGCAGTATCTTTTTTCATAGATTCAAGTTTCAATTTGTTATTATTCTTTTTAATTTTTTTTCCGTAGACTAAAGCCGAAAGCTTTCGGGAGAACTGCAATTCAACTTTTTATAATTGATTATACAATATGTACTAACAACCGACAACTATCAACTGACAACTACCTACTACTTCTCAGTATAAATAACTTCCAAAAGTGTTTGTCCTACTGCTTTCAAAGTGTTTTTATCAATGTTTTGCATATTGTCGTTTACAGTATGCCACCAAGCCGGAAAACCAGTTTGTTGGTTGTAGTGAATTATATCTATGGCTGGAATATTAGTTGCTTTGTAAACATATACATGGTCATCGGTTATTTGCCCATTTTGTATGTATTGAAAACTATTTGAAAACCCAAGTAATGCAGCTTTTTCCCACACTTTTCTTAATATTTTTTCACCTTGCGTTATGCTATTTCCTTCCCAAACAAATGTTGCTCCTTTGCCTCCCACCATGTCTAAATTGATGGCATAATCGGCTTTATAGTTTATAGGCAAAACATTTTTACCCCAATATTGCGTTCCTAAGCAGTAAGAATCTTCAAACTCTGGCTTGCCTAAATCTTCGGCATCAAAACATATAAAATCAACACCTATATCCAATTTATTAAGCTTAATTACTCTTGCTAATTCCAACATAACCCCAACTCCACTTGCACCATCATCGGCAGCTAAAACAGGCTTGGTTTTATTGACTTCAATTGGGTCGTTATCTGCATAAGGGCGACTATCCCAATGCGCAGTTATCAATATACGTTTGGTGGCTTTAGGGTTTATTTGAGCAATAATATTTATAATATTTATTTTTCTTTTATCCCAATTGGTAACTGTTCCTTTTTGAGTAATAACCGATGCACCCTGTTTTTTAAACTCATTTGCAATATAATCAGCACAAACTATGCTTGCTTTACTTGCTGTTACTCTTGGCCCAAAATTAACCTGAGTTTGTATGTAATTAAAAGCGGAATCAGCATTAAAGTTAGGGCTTATTTGCTTGTAAATATTTGTTGTTTCAGTAGTTTTAATATTGCTTTGTTTGCTGTTTTTATTACTGTTTTCACATGCATTTATAAATAAAATACTAAACAATAAAATTAATAAAAAATTGCTTGAAAAGGATTTGAATTTGTTCATTTAAATATAATTATGTTTTGCAATTTATGAGTATTTATTTAAATCTATTTAAAATTAACAGAGTTAATAATTAAATAAAATTATAAAATTGATAAGTAATTTCAAATTATACCGGCTATACAAAAGAATTAGTTCAATTTTAAAATATTTATTTTGTTTTTGCGGTATTAAGTTCCGAATTATCGGGATAAATTTATAAAATAGCTTTGGACTATTTTATAAATACAATTGGTATTATATATTTGACGACATTAAAAACAAAAAACATGATTCTAAAAAAAATAAGAACAGCAGCTTTAATTATTACATCATTAATTAGCTTAAATATTACAGCACAACAATTAAAAGTGCCTGCACCTAGTCCTTTACAAACAATTAAACAAGCTTTTGCTTTGTCGGAAATCACTATTGAGTATTCACGCCCAAGTGCAAAAGGCAGAACAGTTTATGGCGATGTAGTTCCATTTGGTAAAATTTGGCGAACTGGAGCTAATGCTTCAACCAAAATAACTTTTGGAGATAGTGTAAAAATAGAAGGCTTAACAGTAAAACCAGGTACTTATGCTTTGTACTCAATACCCAATAAAGATAGTTGGGAAATAATGCTTTACAAGGATTTAAATTTAGGAGGAAATGTGGGGGATTACAAAACCGAAAACGAAGTAATTCGTTTTAAAGTTGATACCAAAAATATTACTGAAAAAGTTGAAACTTTTACTATGGGTTTAACCAATATATCTGCAACTGCTACTAACATTGAAATGGTTTGGGAAAACACCAAAGTTTCTTTTTCTGTTACTACCGAAATTGATAATAAAATAATGAAAACCATTGAAAGCACTATTGTAAAAGACAGTCGTCCGTTTTTTCAAGCAGCAACTTATTATTTTGAAAACAATAAAGATTTAAACCTTGCGTTAGAATGGGTAAATAAAGCAACAATAGCTAATCCAAAAGCTTATTGGGTATATATGTTAAAAGCCAAAATTCAATTAAAATTGAATGACAAAAAAGGAGCAATTACTACTGCAAACCAAGTGATTGTATTGGCTACAGAAGATAAAGATGATGCTTACATAAGTCAAGCACAAAAGCTAATAGCTTCGGCTAAATAATTTAAAAAAAGTGCTTTATAAAAAAAAATCAACTGTTTGGGATAGCTCAGTAAAAAAAGTTAGTTTTAGTTAGGTGCAGCAGGTTTTACTGATTCTGAATTTAAAACTGAAGCACAACATAAAATGAAAAATGTAAATTGCATTTTTAAAATAACAGGAATTAATTTGGTATAAGAAGGAATAGAAACTGAAATAACTAAAGAAATTTATTGAACTTTCAAATAACTCAAAAGCCAATAACCCTGCAAGCCATGCACTGACAGTGATTGAAATAACTTTAAATGTATCTTTAAATAACTAGAGATAATGAAATAAATGGTAATGAAAAAGAGGTTGTCTTAAAAAGACAACCTCTTTGTATTTTGGCACACTGAGCGAATACCGATAACTCTATCGGTAGAAATGTTTTGAAAACGTGATTATTAAGTTCTCGTCCGTTAACTATCTGACTTCGCTCAAACTGACGAGCATTTAAGGCATTTGAGACAGCCTCTTTTTTTACTTTTAGCCTTCACAATTTTTATTAAAAATTGAATGTCTTCTTGGCTAATAATGTTACAAGCAAATTTTTGACTTTCAAAACATATTTTCGATCAACTAAATACGGTAGAAAAATTAGCTTTAACTATACAAAAACAAGAAACATCACTTGCAGTTTGTTAAACCAAAAAAAGTATTAAAATTTTAATTACTGCACTATTCAAGGCAAAAGCAAATCCCAAAAACTACCTATCACTTAAAACTGCTCGTACCAACTAAATTTATCATTTACGATTTGAGATTTTTCTTTTTTTAAATAAGCTAAAAAAGATTCAGAAACTGGAGAATGTTTCTTTCTTTTTAACCATATTAAACTCCAAGTTGTTTTAATAGGAAGGCCTTTGATTGGGATAATTTGCAATTCATTGTTATGTAATTCATTTTTAATTCCAATTAACGGCATAATAGAATACCCCAAACCTGCCAATAACGATTGTTTAACTGCTTCATTTGATGTTAACTCCATCTTTTTTAAGACTGATATGTTATTCCGTTCAAAAAAACTTTCCATTGTTTGTCTTGTCCCTGAACCTTTTTCTCTAAATATTAAAGGTAAATCTTTAAATACTTCTTGTGCGCTTAAAGCCTTATTCAATTTTTTTTTGGCACTTCCTACTAAATACAACTTATTTTGAAGTAAATCCAATTTTTCGATATTTAATGTATTTGGTAAAATAGAAACCAATGCAAAATCAACTTCATTGTTTTCTAAACTCTCCACCACTTTATTTTTGTTGGTTACATCCATCATTAATTCTATACCATCATGTTGTTGCATAAAATTAGTTAGAAAGTAAGGCATAACATACTTTCCTGTAGAAACTACTGAAATCTTTAAACGCCCTGTTAATTGACCTTTGTAAGCCAAAGTTTTGTAGTTTATTGCATACACCTGGTTTATAATTTTTTCTGCAGCCTCCGCAATTTCTCGTCCAAAATCGGTGATGTAAATTTTTCGCCCAACCACTTCGGTTAATGGAATATCAAACTGATATTGAAAATTTTTAAGTTGAATAGAAACAGCCGGCTGAGTTAGGTGCAATTCCGCAGAAGCTTTTGTTACACTTTGTGTTTGCACGATTTTTAAAAATATTTGCAATTGATTTAAAGTATAGTTCATAAATTATTTTTATGGTTTACATTACAAATATAAATAATAACTGATGAAATAGAATGCTCAATATTGTAATGTTAAACTTTAACTAAAACAACATGACAAGAATAACAGTAGCAAAAGGAGATGGAATTGGTCCTGAGATAATGGACGCCACATTAGCAATAATTTTAGCAGCAGGTGCCAAACTAGAAATTGATGAAATTGAAGTTGGCGAAAAGGTATACTTAGCTGGTAACACAAATGGAATTGCTCCAGAATCTTGGGACACCATTAGAAATAACAAAATATTTTTAAAAGCACCTATTACCACACCACAAGGGGGCGGATACAAAAGCTTAAATGTTACCACTCGTAAATTTTTGGGACTTTATTCAAATGTGAGACCTTGCATGAGTTTACATCCATTTGTAAGCACGAAGCATCCCATAATGGATATTGTGATTGTAAGAGAAAATGAAGAAGATTTATATGCAGGTATTGAACACCAACAAACAGATGAAGTGGTTCAATGCCTTAAACTAATTAGCAGACCTGGTTGCGAAAAAATTGTTCGTTATGCTTTTGAATATGCCAAACAACAAAACCGTAAGAAAGTAACCTGTTTTACTAAAGATAATATTATGAAACAAACAGATGGTTTGTTTCACCAAGTGTTTGATGAGATTGCCAAAGAGTATCCTGAAATTGAAAACGAACATTGGATTATAGATATTGGCGCAGCTAAAATGGCCGACACACCAGAAATTTTTGATGTAATTGTAATGCCAAATTTATACGGAGATGTATTGAGTGATGTGGCAGCACAAATAACTGGTTCGGTGGGTTTAGCAGGCTCTGCAAATATTGGCGAAGAGTGCTCAATGTTTGAAGCCATTCATGGTTCGGCCCCAAGAAGAGCAGGACAAAATGTAGCAAACCCATCGGGTTTATTACAAGGAGCTATTATGATGTTGAATCATATTGGGCAAACAGAAATTGCAGAAAAAGTTCAAAACGCTTGGCTTAAAACACTCGAAGATGGCATTCATACTTACGATATTTTTAAAGAAGGTACTAGCAAACAAAAATTGGGAACAAAGGAGTTTGCAAATGCAGTAATTGAAAATCTTGGTCAAAAGCCATCTATACTAAAATCAGTTTCTTATGCAAACAATTCAGCTTTAAACCTCCCTAAATACAACCGTAAACCTGCTGCAAAAAAAGAGTTGGTTGGAGTTGATATTTTTGTTCATTGGAATGGAACTAATCCTAACGAATTAGCAGAAAAAGTAAAAAAAATGGAAAGCAATGGAATTGAACTGTCTATGATTACAAACCGAGGCATTAAAGTTTGGCCTGATGGATTTAAGGAAACATTTTGTACTGACCATTGGAGATGTCGTTTTAAGCCTACAGGTAATTCTGAAATAACTAAATCAAACATCATTGAACTTTTGAATAATGCAATGAATGAAAACATTGACAGCATAAAAACAGAAAACTTATATTCATTTGATGGTAAGGCCGGATACTCTTTAGGACAAGGACAATAATCTTTAAAAACATGAACTTACATTTAATTCAAGGAGAGTTTAACTCAAATGATGCTATAGAACTTATAGCACAAATGGTACACATAAAAATAAAGTATCACGAGAATAAAATAACTAGTAATAGTAATGAAGAAGATATTAAAATAAAAGAATCTAAAATAAAGCATTTACAAAAAGAACTTTTTGAATTAAGAAAAACTATCAATTCAAAAACCAATACCGTAAAAGTAGAAGCAATAATTAAAATTGAATAAAAATGAATTTAATTGTTGTTAAAACCAGCTTTTACTTAGTATCTATGATTGTTCTCCTTATGATGGCTTTCATAACAAATGATACATCAAACGGACAACTCTTTGCAGCGTTAGGAATTATAACAGGATCTTTTGCATTTAAAAGTCTTTCAGGAATTACTAAGGTAGAAAGATGAACTTAATGTTCAAAGGAAGGAATTTATTAATAGCTACCAAACACGAAAAAGAAAAAGTGATTGCTCCAATTTTTGAAAAAGAATTGGGCGTAAAGTGTTTTGTCACGTCAGATTTAGATACAGATGAACTAGGAACATTTACAGGAGAAATAGAAAGAAAAGATGACCCTATAACTTCTGCCAGAAATAAATGCCAAATGGCAATGGAACTGACCAATTGCGATTTAGCAATTGGCAATGAAGGTTCTTTTGGTCCGCATCCTTCTATTTATTTTATTCCTGCTGATGATGAATTTTTACTCTTTATAGATAAGAAAAACAACATAGAAATTATTGTTAGAGAACTAAGCACTGATACAAATTTTAATGGTGCTGAAATTAAAACTGAAAAAGAGTTAAAAGAATTTGCAACCAATGCAAATTTTCCATCGCACGGCTTGATTCTTAGAAAAGCAAAAGATGATTTTAGCGAAATTGTAAAAGGAATAAACAACACGGAGCGGTTGAACAATACTTTTTATCATCTCATTAAAAAATATGGAACAGCTTACATAGAAACTGATATGCGGGCTATGTATAACCCCTCAAGAATGAAAGTAATTGAGCGTGCTACTAAAAAACTTGCTGATAAAATAAATTCACTTTGTCCAAATTGCGATAATCCGGGATTTGGTATAACAGATATTCAACAAGGATTGCCATGTGAAATATGTAATTTCCCAACTAGAAGCACTTTAAAATACATTTATACTTGTATGAAATGTAATTATGAAAAGGAAGAAAAATATCCGAATGGTAAACTAACAGAAGACCCAATGAATTGTGATATTTGTAATCCATAATTGCTTTTTGCCTATTACTAATTAGTCGACCCTCAAAAGTCATCTTCAATTTTTCTTCTTTCTTTTTCCCTAGATACTTCGGCAGGCTCAGTATAAATTCCAAAGAAACAATCCCGCAAGGCGTTACAAGGCAATACTTCGACTCCACTCAGTGTTCAAAGCTTCCACGTGCTAATTGCTAATTGCTTATTGCTAATTGCTAATTACTTCCACAATCCTTTTTCTCAACTCATCAATATTTACCTTTTTGGTAGCCGATATAAAAATTACTTGTCCGTTTTCTTTAGCCATCCAAGTGTTTTTTAGTTTTTCTATGTAAGTTAAGTGTTCAGTTTCTTCTCCAAATGGATCATCTGGCTCTAATGGTTCTTTTAATTGGTCAATTTTATTAAAAACTATTAACTGTTTTTTATTGCTTGCACCAATATCTAATAATGTACTATTTACCAAATCTAACTGTTCTTCAAAGTTTTCGTGGCTAATATCTACCACATGCAAAAGCAAATCTGCTTCACGCACTTCATCTAAGGTTGATTTAAAACTTTCGACCAACTGATGAGGCAATTTGCGAATAAACCCAACAGTATCGCTTAATAAAAAAGGAACATTGTCAAAAACTACTTTTCTTACGGTACTATCGAGTGTAGCAAATAATTTATTTTCAACCAATACTTCGCTTTTGCTCAATAAATTCATAATAGTCGATTTACCTACATTGGTATAACCAACCAAAGCTACACGTTTTTTTTCATCGCGGTTTTGCCTGCGTGTAGCCGATTGTTTATCAATTTGATTCAAACGTTCTTTCAATTTACTTATTTCTTCTCGTAATAAACGCCTATCGGTTTCTATTTCAGTTTCTCCGGGTCCACGCATACCAATTCCACCTTTTTGCTTGGTTAAATGGGTCCACATACGTGTTAAGCGAGGCAATAAATATTGTGCTTGTGCCAATTCAACTTGATATTTTGCTTGTGCAGTGCTTGCTCTATTGGCAAAAATATCGAGTATTAAATTACTTCTATC
>CAMCEM010000053.1 GCA_945873755.1 Chitinophaga pinensis
GAAGCAATAGGAATAGGGAATCTCTCTTTTTACGGTATATCAATTCGATTACCTGAAACAAAATATTTCTCCTATTCCTTTTGCCATTTTCTTCAAAGAAACTAATTCCATGACAAACATACGAGAAACAAAAAATCAAGGCAAAAAAAAGCTTCCACGCACTAGGCTGGGGCTGGCCCGCCTTTTTGCCGACCCAACGCACGTAGTTAATGGAATAGTATTACTTACAATTTCTATATTAGTTTATTAAAAATTTAAATATGATGGTTTCAAACATTCATAATACTACAAGTATTCTTTAGTTTTTTACCTCTTTTCTTGCAGTATATTAAAAAATATTTTCTACTAAGTTTGTTGATTTTGTTATTCTTTATATGTTATTTGAGGGACAACTATTTAAATTTACAAATACAAACTCATTTCGTCTCTTAATATTTTTGCTTCGTTTGCAGCAGCTTCAGCAAAGTCAAATCCATTGCTTGCATAAATTATACTGCGAGATGCATTGATGAGTAAGCCAACATCGGCATTTTTTCCGTATTTTACTACTTCTGCCAAACTTCCACCTTGCGCTCCTACACCAGGAACTAATAAAAAATGAGTAGGTGCATGTTTTCTAATAGTTATAAAATCTTGAGGTTTTGTTGCTCCAACTACAAACATTAATTGTTCGTCAGTAGCTAGTTTCGTTGTATTTTTGATAACAAGTTCGTATAAAAACTCTTCATTAATTTTTTGTTGCTCGTAGTCGGCACTGCCAGCATTACTGGTTAAAGCCAAAACAATTCCCCACTTATTTGGGTACTGAAAAAAAGGAGCCAAACTATCGTTGCCCATGTAAGGAGCAAGTGTAATTGCATCAAAATTTAAATTTTGAAAAAATGCTTTCGCATACATATTACTTGTATTACCAATATCGCCTCTCTTTGCATCAGCAATAGTTAAAATATTTTCAGGAATTAAAGCCAATGTTTTAGCCATACTTTCCCAACCTTTAACTCCCTCGGCTTCATAAAAAGCATTGTTAATTTTATAACAAACACAATAATCTTTTGTTGCTTCAATTATTGCTTTATTGAATTCGAATATTGGGTCTTCAAACGAAAGTAAATGTTGCGGTATTTTTGTTAAATCAGTATCTAAACCCACACATAAAAAACTTTTTTTTATATGTATTTGGTCAATTAAATCTTGTTTTTTCAAAGTAGAATTTAGTTATTTAAAAAATAAAGTTGAGTTCAAAAGAAAAATTATTCATATTTTTACCTTGGCTTTTAGGCAATACTTCGGGTAATAAACCATTATTAATATTTATTAGGCCGTATTTAAATAAACTTTGAATGGCTACATGTCCTAATCGAACTTGGTAGCCTGCGCATGCGAGTATATCAAATTTATTTAAATTAGGTTCACTATTATAGGCAACACTTGCTTCGCCTTTATAAATTGCTGAAGTTAGTAAATAAGAAAACTGAGGACCAAAAAGTATTTTATTATTTTGGTTTTTTGAAACATTTACAAAAAACAATGTAGGTAAATCTAAATAAACCAATCGAATTAAACTATAATCGTTGGGGCCTCCTTTAAAATAGCTTCCCCTTAAAGAGCCATTTAATTCAACTTGATAGCCCCATTTTTCATTTTTGAATTTTTTTCTTAAGTACACACCACCATTTATACCAAAACGAGTTAAGTTATTTTCGTTTTCGTTACCCAATAAAGTACTAAACTGAACACCTAGTTTAATTCCGTATTTATACTTACCATCAGGTTCGGGTTTTACTAAAATTACTTCATCGTCTTGCAGGGTTGAATCGGCTACTTCCTCTACTTGGGCTTTTAAATTGTTAATTGTAAAAAAACAAATTAAAACTAAAAAAATATTGATTGTTTTTTTCATAAATATAAATTCCAAAAATACAGTTTTTAAACACCTAGTTTCATAAAAAATTCTTACTAATTTTAACTACAACATAAAAAATTTATTAATTATTTAACTATTAAGTATTTCAATTTAATTTTAGTACAACCGTATTGAAATTAAATGTTACCTTTATTTATAAAAACTTAATTATCTGAATTTTAAATTACAATTCAAATATAAAGTGAACAATAGCGGGCTTTTCCACAAGTTATAAACTTTATTAGCCTGATTGTTAGTAATACATGTATTTATGATAAAAAAATTACTCTCATTTATTTTAATAGAAGTAGTAATAAGCCTAATTTGCAAACATAAAAGCGAATAAAAAATTATGAATAAAACTGATGATAAACCAATTATACTTACTAAACGCAAAAATATTCAAATAGTATTAGATTATTGTTTAGATCAAAAAATAAGTTTTAATGCCAACCCAAGAGCAATAAGCATAGATGAATGGGAGGTAGAACTAGATATTAACAATATTAAAGGAGCTATAGCATTAGGAATATTTATTAGAGAAAATAAACTTGAAATATATGGAATGGGAACTCCAGAAGTTGCAAGCAAACCAAAACAAGTAACACCTGTTGTTACTAATAACAAAAAAGTAGAAACTAAAGAACCAGTTTCAGCTGCAAACTTAGTTGAAAACGCAGTAAATACAGCAGTAGTAGATGAAAACAATACCCCTACTACCCTATCGTTTGACTTAAATAACAGTAACAACTAAAAGAAATTAGAGTTGTTGTCATAAACATTTAAGTGATTCTCTTATTGCAAGTGAGAGAAAAGATTTAATTGATTACACAAAATGCGGACGCGTGCAAGAGCGTCCGCTTTTGTATTTTATGGGCATACCTATTTTAAAGAAATTTGATAAAAAAATACATGAAAATTTTAAAATGAAAGAATATAAAAAATATTACATTGTAAATGCTAGCCCGGAAGAAGTGTACTTGGCTTTAACTACGGAAGCAACCATTATGCTTTGGACAGGCGATGATGCTCAAATGATTGCTGAACCAGGAACTGAGTTTAGCATGTGGGATGGAAGTATTATAGGAAAAAATTTAGAATTTGAACCAAATAAAAAAATAGTTCAACAATGGTATTTTGGAGAAGAAGAAACCACCGAACCTTCGATAGTAACTATTAAATTACATGAACATAAACAAGGTACCTCGGTTGAGTTAAGGCATACTAATATTCCCGATGGTGATTATGACGATTTTTGCGATGGTTGGGATAATTCGTACTTTGCTGATTTAATAGATTTTTACGAAGAAGATTAATGCAAGTGAAATAATAGAAAATAATCAATAACTATTGGAATAATTAAAAACTAATGCAAAAAAAAACCAAGCTATTGAACTTGGTTTTTTTTTGTTTTATTATTTGAGTTTATTATTTTTTCTTCTTCTCTTCAGTAGCAGCTGAAACTGCTGCTCTAGTAGTTTTAACCGTAACTACAGGATTGTTTGGAGAATCCATTAAAACAATATCAGTAACTGTAATATCACCCACTTTAATTGATTTACCTATTTCTAAAGTATCAATATTTATTTCAATTGATTCTGGTAAATCGGCTGGTAAACCTTTCACTTTAAGTTTTTGTTGCTTAATCATTAATTTACCACCTTGGCGCACACCAATTGAGTTTCCAACACATTTAACAGGTATCAAAATTTCAATTGCTTTACTATCGTTTAATTCCATAAAATCGGCATGAATAATAGAATCGTTAACAGGATGAAATTGAATATCCTTCAATACCGTTTTGAACACGCTACCATCTATATCTAACTGAACTTTATAAGTATTTGGAGTATAAACCAGAAGTTTGAAATCGGATTCATACATAGTAAAATGTAAATGTTCTTTACCACCATATAATACACATGGCACTTTTCCTTCAGCTCTCACTAATTTTGTTGCTGCTTTTCCTAAATCGGTACGTTTGTAACCAAACATTGCTACTGTTTTCATTCTTTTTTTCTCCCTTTTGTTTTTTAATTGGCAAAACCCATTTTGATTTTTACAATACTAATTTTGCTTTTTGGTTTATAATTTATTTTATGTTTTTAAATCGAATAACGAACTAATACTACCGTGTTCATTTACGTTTCTTATGGCCTCGGCAAATAAAGCAGCCGATGACAATACTTTTATTTTAGGGCTAATGTTTTTTATTGGAATAGTGTCTGTTACTACAAGTTCATCAATAACAGAATTATCAATTGTTTCGTATGCTTTACCAGAAAGCACGGGGTGAGTACAAAAAGCGCGAACACTCAAGGCTCCTTTGTCTTTCATTAATTGTGCAGCTTTAGCCAAAGTGCTACCTGTATCAATAATGTCATCAACCATTACCACATGTTTACCAGAAACATCGCCAATTAAGGTCATAGCTGCAATTTCGTTTGCTCTTCTTCTTTCTTTATCACAAATAACCATATCAATTCCAAGTGCTTTAGCATAAACTCTAGCTCTAGTAGTTGATCCCATATCGGGCGAAGCAATTATTAAATTATCAGAATTTGTAAGTTTTTTTATGTAAGGTAAAAAAATAACAGAAGGATCCATGTGATCAACTGGAATTTCGAAAAAACCTTGAATTTGAGGAGCATGTAAATCCATTGTCATAACACGGCTAGCACCAACTGCGGTAAGCATATCTGCTACAACTTTTGAACCAATTGCAACGCGAGGCTTATCTTTTCTGTCTTGTCGAGCCATTCCAAAATAAGGAATAACTGCAGTAATGTAATGAGCCGAAGCACGCTTAGCAGCATCAATCATTAACAATAATTCCATTAAATTATCGGAATTAGAAAAAGTAGATTGAATTAAAAAAACATCGCAACCACGCACACTTTCATTGTAGCTTGGTTGAAACTCTCCATCACTAAATCGAGCAGTAGTGCAATCGCCCAAAGGTTGTCCAAAAGCCAATGCAATGTTTTCAGACAAATAACGAGAGTTAGTTCCTGAAAATAATTTTACTTCATTGTTATTAGCCATTTTTATAGAATTTAAGTAATGCTCAAGTAAACAATTAGCTTACCTAAACTAAATTAAGTAAGCTAATTATAAATTTTTAATTAATAAATGTTGTCCGACTAGGGCTCGAACCTAGACTCTACTGAACCAAAATCAGTTGTGTTGCCAGTTACACCATCAGACAATTTCCATAACTTTCGTTTTGGGAGTGCAAAAGTAAAAATATTTTACAAATTTTAAAGCAATTTTAAAAAAAAATTATTTTATAGTTTCAAATGTATATATATCAATGCTAAAACTATTCATTATGTGTAAATATTGTGTTCAACCTAAACACAAATAACTTGACATTTGTAGCATAATAGCCAAAACTAAATTGAATAATATTTTAACTATTGCATTAATTTCGCCATATGCTGGAAATAGGTTTGCTACCTACTTAAACTATTATGCTGTAAGTTTATTAAAAAAAGGTAAAAAGGTATTGGTAATTAGTCCTGAATTTAATGAAATTTCGGATTATGTGGCAAAAAATGCCAATAGATATCTTAATAATTTTACGGCTCTGCCATTATCAGAAAATATATTTACCAATAATAAACCAAAATATTTTGAGTTATTGGGCAGATGGAAAACAATAAAATCGAAAATTAAAATTGGAGAAAAAAAATTGAATGCCGAAGTTGATTTTGCATTTTTTAGTCCAATTGATCCTTTTATAAGAGAATCGGTAAATTTGTTTTTGCTTGACTTTGTTTTTGATTATAAATGGAGTGGTATTTATTTTAATCCAAAACCATATAGATTAAAGCAATTAAAATTAAATATAGATCCCAAGTTTTTAGAACCAGATTATTTATTCCGCTCAGAAAACTGTGTGGGAGTTTGTGTTTTAGATAGATTTATTACAGAGCCTTTAAAAAGTAGGGTTTATAAAAAAATAGTTGTTTTTCCTGAAATTAGTAATGTAAATATTCAAAAAAAAGAATCTGTTTTTGGTAAACAAATAAAAGAAATGGCTTTTGGTAGAATGGTTGTTGGCTTGTTGGGAGTTGAACAAAACGAAGGCATTACAGCATTAATTAGATTAATAAAAAAAGTAGACATTGATAAATATTTTTTTGTGTTTGCTGGTAAATTGGATTTTAGTTTAATGGATAATAAACAAAGAGAGGAAGTGGAATTATTTATGAACGACCATGCGCCAAATATTCTGTTTATTTTACAACCTTTAACAGATGATGAAATAAACCAAATTTATACAGAAATTGACATTAGTTATTTGTATTTTTATAACTATGTATCGTCAAATAATTTGCTAACAAAGGCTGCTTATTACCAAAAACCAATTTTAGCCAACAAAGATTTTTGTGTTGGAGAAACTGTAAAAAAATTTAAAATTGGGTTAAGTGTAAACGGTAAAATGGAGGAAAGTGTAAATGCTTTGGAGTTTTTAAGATTAGAACGACTTGATTTTAAAGTGTTTGACAAGGAAGATTTTAGTGATTATTTTGCACTTCAAAGTGAGTCATTTTTAAATGATGCATTTGATCAAATTATGTTTTTTTAATTTGAGTTGGAATAATACTTAATTTGGTTTTATTCGTATAAAAATTAATAGTATATAAGTGGAAAGTTTTTGGGATTTATTTAAGCCACAGGAGTTAATTGAATTTGGAGGATTTGCTTTGGTTTTAATCATTATTTTTATAGAAAATGGTGTGTTTTTTGGCTTTTTTCTTCCTGGCGATTCTCTTCTATTTGCCGCAGGTTTACTTTGTGATACTATTTTAAAAATTACTTTATCAAAATTAATTATTGGCATTGCTTTGGCTGCAATAGCAGGTTACTATTTTGGCTATTGGTTTGGATGGAAAACGGGTAGTAATATTTATAATAGAAAAGAAAGTATTTTTTTTAAGAAAAAATATATTGAAACAGCTGAGGAATTTTATAAAAAGTATGGCGGAATAGCTTTGGTTTTAGGTAGATTTTTACCCATTGTTAGAACTTTTGCACCGATATTAGCAGGAATTGTTAGGGTAAATTCGTTTATATTTTTAATGTATAATATTGTTGGTGCCATACTTTGGCCATTAGTAATTTGTAGTGCTGGTTATTATGTTGGTAAATTTTTTCCAAATGCAATTGACTATCTAAATTACATAATAATACTTTTTATTTTAGTTACTTCAATTCCCATTATTCAATCATTTACTAAGAAAAAAACAGTTGATTAATTTTTGAAAAACAATTATCAAAAAATTTTAAAATAAACATGTATAAAATGCAACAAGGTATACTTTATATAGTTCCCACACCAATAGGAAATTTAGAGGATATTACCCTACGTGCTATTCGTATTTTAAAAGAAGTAGATTTAATAATAGCTGAAGATACAAGACAAAGTCTAAAATTATTAAATCATTTTGAAATAAAAAAAAGCTTGCAAAGCTACCATATGCATAACGAACATAAGGTTTTGCAAAGGTATGTAGATGAGATTTTGGACGGTAAAAATATTGCTTTAATTAGCGATGCAGGAACTCCAGCCATAAGTGACCCTGGTTTTTTATTGGTGCGCGAATGTTTAAAAAATAATATTAAAGTAGATTGTTTGCCAGGAGCAACAGCATTTGTTCCTGCTTTGGTTAAAAGTGGATTACCAGCAGATAGCTTTTGTTTTGAAGGTTTTTTACCTGAAAAAAAAGGGAGACAAACCATGTTAAAAAAATTGTGTAAAGAAGAACGTACTATTATTTTATATGAAAGTCCACATAGATTAATAAAAACTTTGAAACAATTTATTGAATATTTTGGATCAGAAAGGCAAATAAGTGTAAGTCGAGAGTTAACCAAAACCTTTGAAGAAACTGTAAACGGAACAATTACTGAAGTTTTAAATCATTTTGAAAATAACACTGTTAAAGGTGAATTTGTAATAGTTATTGATGGTAAAAAATAATATACTTCGTTGGCTTTTGTATAGCCTTGGAGCAGCTACTAGCTTCGGATTAGCTTGGGTTCCTTTAAATATAACTCCTCTTATTTTTATAAGCTTTTTTTTGTTTTTATTATTAGAACAAGAAATACGATTAGCAAAAAAAAACACGTTTGTATTTTTGTGCTTTATAGTTTTATCAAACTTATGTTTAAATTTAATTACTACTTATTGGATTTGGAATGCTAGCCCCGGAGGTGCAGTATTTGCTTGGCTTTTCGATACTTTTTTAATGACTATACCTTTACTAATTTTTCATTTAGTAAATAAAAAAACTCAAAAACCTAACTATTGGCTATTTATTGCTTTATGGATTAGTGTAGAATTATTGCATACCCGATGGGAGTTTGCTTACCCTTGGTTAACTTTAGGAAATGTATTTGCAGCATGGCCAAAAATTATTCAATGGTATGAGTATACAGGAACTTTTGGTGGTAGTTTATGGATTCTTTTGGTAAGTATTGGAGCTTTAAAATTATTTAATTTATATAAAGAATTTAAAACCATTTCTGCTAAAAAAATATTTAATCAAATTTTTATCTATGTATTGGCTCCATTATTTTTATCTTTTTACATTTTATCTAGCAGAAACTTAACAACTAAAAACAATAATATAGCAGAAATTACTATTGTTCAACCCAATTTTGACGCTTATGAAAAGTTTGAAAGTATTAATCCAATAGAGCAAGTTAAACAACTAATATATTTGGCAAATACTAAACTAAAAGAAAACACAAATTTGGTTTTGATGCCCGAAACAGCTGTTCAGGAAAATGTTGATGAAAAAAATTTAAATGCCAATAATTCATTAAGCTTATTAGATACTTTTATTACAAAACACCCTGGTTTAAATTTATTAACTGGAGCAAGCTCCTATAAATTTTATTATGATAAAAACGAAATAACACCAACAGCTAGGTTGTATCAAGACAATATTTATTACGATTTTTATAATACAGCCATGTTTAAAAACTCGTTTCAACCTTGGCTTGTTTACCATAAAAGCAAATTGGTTCCAGGAGTTGAAAATATGCCTTATGTAAATGTGTTAAGTTTTTTAAAAAAATTTGTAATTAATCTTGGAGGTACTACAGGTGGCTTGGGTAAAGATAAAGAGCCAATAAATTTTATTGATAATAATAAAACACAATATGCACCTGTAATTTGCTACGAAAGTGTTTTTGGCGAATACATTACTGAATATGTAAAAAAAGGTGCAAATGTAATTTGTATTATAACCAACGATGCTTGGTGGGGAAATACTGCTGGCTACAAACAACATTTTGAATATGCAAAATTACGTGCCATAGAAAACAGAAGGTTTATAGCTCGCTCTGCAAACACAGGAATTTCGGGCTTTATAGACGATGAAGGAAATAGCTTACAACAAACCAAATGGGATGAAGCAATTGCCATAAATGGAAAAGTAAAAGTAAACAATGAAATTACTTTTTACACAAAATATGGCGATTTTATTGGTTACATCTCAGCATTTTATTTGTTATTTAATTTACCATTGGTTTTTGGTAGAAGAAGGAAGTAATGTATGAATTTTCAAAAATAGAAATAGAATTTTTAAAGATAGAAACTTTAAATTCTATTGAACTTAATAATTTTTCTAAAAAGTATAACGAGATTCTTTTGGGTTTACTTTCAGACGAAAATCCAAATAAACAATTAATTTTAAAAATGTTAATTGAAATTGCTTGTGCTAACTCTTTTAGTGAAAACCATAAAGTTGCTATCCATTTATTCAACAAAATAAAACCATATCTTCAAACGAATCTAGTAAATCATTTTCATAAAAATCAAGTTTATTTTTGTCTTGCCAATTCAAATTTTGCTTTAAAAAAATACTGGCAATCTTTACGATTTTTTAAAAAATTTGAACCTGCAGGAAATGAGAAAATATCGAATGATAAATTGATTGCAATCTGTAAAACCAAAATCATAAATAATATTTTACTTATTTTGGCATATTCAGGAATTTTTTTATTGGTTTTGAAGTATTCTATTCTTTGGTTTTTTTTAAATTATTATAGCCCAACAATTAGCATAATGGGCATGATAGGTGCCGTGTGTTTGATTCCTTTTGTGATATATATAAATTTAAAAAAATAATTTTCATTTTGGCTAAAGCCAAACAACATGCGCAATAATTATCAAATGGGTTGAAACCCATTTCTATTCATCGTTTGTTATGGATATTTGTGCGGAATATAACGATGAATAGTACACTGATTTATCTGGGGTTTTAAATAAAAAAATAAGCAAATTGGCTTTAGCCACAAATATTCGTTATTTAAAAATATTGAAAATTTCATTTTGAAATAATGGTAAAATTTATTCAAATGGGTTGAAAACCATTTCTATTGATTTGTTCACAATTTTAACCAACCAATTCTTCCCAATATTCAACCGCCCTGCGGGTATGCGGAATTACAATTGTTCCTCCAACAATATTGGCAACTGCAAATATTTCAAACATTTGTTCGGTAGAAACTCCTGCTTCATGGCATTTACCCAAATGGTATTTTATACAATCATCGCAGCGTAAAACCATACTTGCTACAAGGCCCAACATCTCTTTTACTTGACTACTTAACGCTCCATCGGCATAAGTGTTGCTATCTAAATTAAATAAACGTTTCAATACTAAGTTTTCAGAACCTAATATTTTGTCATTCATTTTTTCGCGGTAAGCGTTAAATTCTTCTACTTTATTCATATTATTTGATTTATTTTTTATTGATGATTGACAACAGAATTTTCAGAATCACCAATCATTTAAAATTTAATTTTTTATAATTTTAAACCTTTGTATCTGTTGGTTCAATTCAAAAGAAACTAAATAAACTCCTTTGGCTAATTCATTTAAATTGTTTAATTGAATTGTACCATTTTTTACTAAATATTCATCATTTATTAGTAGTTTTCCATCTATTGAATGAACGAATACCGGTATACTTTTTTCATAGTCATAATCCAAAACTATATTTAACTCATTATTTACAGGATTTGGATAAAATAAAGGTTGATTTTTTAATTCTACTTTTAAATTTGTAGAAGTATTTTCTTGGTAAACCCTAATGTAATCGATCTCTAAAGCACCTTGTGTAAAGTTAGCTTCAATACTTGGTTGAATAGCAAAATTTAAAATAAAATATTGCTCCGCATCAAATGGCCAGGTACTTGCATTTTTTACAGTTGGATTATAAGTGTAATGTATATTTGAATCAACACTAAATACCATTTTTTCAGCTGTCCATTCCATAGAATAAACATGAAAAGCGGTAGAAGCAGTATTGATAGTTTGCCCACCTAAATTTACTGTTCCTCCAAAACTTGAAAGAGAATGAATGGCACTTTGAACAAAATTTTGATTTCCTCCCCAATGTTCCAAAATATCAATTTCGCCACAAGCAGGCCAGTTAGTTTTTCCAAAACCTAAATTATCCCAATAGGCACCATCTTCGTTTATATTTTTCCCTAAAAGCCAAACTGCAGGCCAAGTTCCATTACCAGTTGGGAGTTTTGCGCTAAATTCTACCCTGCCATATTTAAAAGCAAATTTTGAATTTAACCTTGCAGAAGTATATTGTTTTGTAAATCCTTGGTCGGTAAACGATTCTTTTTTGGCAATTACTTTTAAAATACCATTTTCAACTTTTGAATTTTCAATTCTATTGGTATAATGCTGTATTTCGCCATTGTACCAACTTCCACCTTCTGGTAATTTTGTTTGATGATACCACTTTTTATCATTAATCATTCCACTGCTATCAAACTCATCGGACCAAACCAAATATTTGTAAATGGTGGTAAACGAATCTAATTTTCCGTAGTTAAAATCATCAATATAAGCAATCACATTATCTTTATTGTTTTCGCCATTTACTTGAATCAGAATTCTATTGAAATCGGTTCTCAATTTTGGATGAACAGAACCACTATTCAAATTGATAAATTTATCTTTTTCAAAATCAAAACTAATGGTTTGCCATTGATTTAAAACAATGGGTTTTATAATTTCTGTTTGAGTTGACCAAGGCTGCGATAATTTTCCATCTTGCAGTTTTAACGAAACCTGATTGGGTTGATTTCCTGTTAATGTATTTGATGCAACATAAATTTTAATTGAAAAAATATTGTTCTTACTTAAATCAAGGTTTTTGGTTAAATCAAATCTAGTATTGGCATACAAACCACCATTGTCTTTATATTCCAAAACAGTATTTGATGTATTTATATTTTGCTTAAAAGGATTGGAAAAATTGTTGTTAATTAAACAAGCATCGCCAAACCAAGTGCTAATGTTTCCGTTACCTTCAAAATCATCTTTAATACTTTGGGCGTTGGTTGAAAATGAAGTAAAATAAAAAAAAATTATGGTTACTAAAAGTTTGCGCATTTAAATAGGATTTTTAATAATAATGGTTTCAAAAATTAATTACAATCAAGTATGATTTTAGTTTAGGAAAGGTTTGTTACATAGAATCTTAATTATTATTCAAAAACTCCATTAATTCATCGGGTTTTTGAGTACCAATTAATATTTTATCTCCATTTTTTAATACTATTTGCAAACCCATATTACCAGAAATATTATAAGCTTTACCATTTTTAAAACTAAAACGATAACCCCAACCTCCATATTCTCTTATAGGTTTATATTTTCTTACTTCTATTGTTAATACATCATTCCAACTAATTTCATTGTATTTAAACTGAAATGGAAACAATTGAAAGTAAATTCCTTGCTTATTAATTTTTGTATTCAATTTTAAGGCAATTAATATTAAATTAGCTATAAAAATAATTACTAATGGTGCAATTGATGAAAAAGAAGCAGGCATTTGAACATAATTTATTATTGAAAAAATAGTTACAGTTATCATTAAAACTATAATCCATGCTTGCTTTACTTTTTGCGATTCTATGAATGAGTTTTCCATTAATTAATAATTTTGAAATTAAATGCACCATTTTTAGTTGCGCCATAAACTCTTAACCAAATTGGCAATACAGCTTCAGTTGCTCTTGCAGCAGTTAAATCTCCAAGATCAAGTATAAATTCATTTTTCCAACCAAATTCATTTAATAATGATATTACTTTATTTTTTGCATCAGCATCATTGCCACTAATATAATTTACATGCTCGCCATTACCTATCAAAATAGGGTTTACCATTAAACCACACCACATTGTATTTAATGTTTTTACTACTTTGGCATTCGGAAAAGTTTTTTGAATTTCTTCTCCCAATGAATTGGTATTTGACAAAGCAGGAATTAGTGATGGTGGCATTCCATTGCTAAAATCCAATGGATTTGCAATATCAATCAAAATTTTTCCATTTAAAGCATTTCCTGCCAATTTTAATGCATCGATACTTACTTCGCCTTTGGTACAATTAATAATAATTTCACCAAAACTTGCAGCGTCTGCAAATGTTCCATTGCTTGCTTTTTCATTGCATTTTGCAACAAAAGAAAGTGCTTTCTCATTGTTTAAAGTTCTTGATCCCATCATTACTTCATGACCAAGTTCTACTAATTTATAACCAATAGTATCGCCTACATTTCCAGTTCCTAAAACTGCTATTTTCATACTTTATTTTATTAGTTTTCTGGAATCAAATTTATTTAAATATTTTGTAATTAATTTTAATAAAAATCAAACTGAAAAGCATTTCGTTATTCTATAATATTTGAACTAAATTGCGCATGTTTTATGAATAATTTTGAACCAAAAAGATACTTAATAACTGCGGCATTGCCTTATGCAAATGGACCAGTTCATATTGGCCACTTGGCTGGCTGCTACCTACCTGCCGATATTTACACCCGTTACCTAAAAGCACAAGGCAAAGAAGTACTTTTTATTTGTGGCAGCGATGAACATGGTGTACCTATTACTATTAAAGCAAAAAAAGAAGGAATTAGCCCACAACAAGTAGTTGATAAATATGATGGTATTATGAAAAATGCTTTCAAGGATTTTGGAATTGATTTCACTTATTACGGCAGAACTTCTTCAAAAACTCACCACGATACTGCTCAAGAGTTTTTTAGAAATTTGTATGATAAAGGTGTTTTTAAAGAAGAAATTACCAATCAATACTACGATGTAGAAGCCAATCAATTTTTAGCTGATAGATACATTACAGGAACTTGTCCACGTTGCGGAAACACCAATGCTTATGGCGATCAATGTGAGAAATGTGGAACTACTTTAAGTCCAACAGATTTAATTAATCCAAAATCAACTTTAAGTGGTGCAACACCCGTTTTAAAAGAAACTAAAAACTGGTTTTTGCCAATGGATTCCATTCAACAATCAGCTCAATTTCAGGAATATATTAAACGTTTTGATGGTTGGAAAAGTAATATAAAAGGTCAGTGTAATAGCTGGCTTACAGAAGGTTTACAACCCAGGGCCATGACACGCGATTTAGATTGGGGAGTTCCAGTTCCAGTTGAAGATGCAGAAGGTAAAGTATTGTACGTTTGGTTCGATGCACCTATTGGTTACATAAGTGCTACAAAAGAATACTTGGCAAGTCCATCGTGCATAGACCATGGACCATGGACTAATTGGTGGCAAAATGAAGATACAGCATTGATTCATTTTATAGGAAAAGATAATATTGTGTTTCATGCAATTATTTTCCCAATGATGTTAATGACGCATGGCAAATATATTTTACCAACCAATGTTCCAGCAAATGAGTTTTTAAATTTAGAAGGTGATAAAATTTCAACAAGCAGAAATTGGGCGGTTTGGTTGCATGAGTACTTAGTTGATTTCCCCAATCGTCAAGATGAATTGCGTTATGTATTAACAAGTATAGCACCTGAAACTAAAGACAGTGAGTTTACTTGGAAAGATTATCAAACTCGAGTAAACAGCGAATTGGTAAGTATTTTTGGTAATTTTGTAAATAGGGTTTTGGTATTAAGCGATAAGTTTTATGAAGGAAAAATTCCTTCCAAACCAAATATGATAACTGTGCAAAATATTTTTACTTGTCGCCAAACTTGTTTTGATAGTATTACTCAAAGTTTACATGCCATGCGTGAGGATTTAGATGCTGTAAAATTGCGAGATGCACAAGCCGAATTTATCAATATTGCCAGAGCAGGAAATAAATATTTGGCCGATACCGAACCTTGGAAATTAATAAAAACAGATGAAGAAATTGTTAAACAAATTATGTTTGATGCAATTCAAATTTGTGCTAAATTAGCCATTGCTGCAGCTCCATTTTTACCACATACTGCTATAAAATTAAAAGTAATGTTAGGTGATGAAAACTTAAACTGGAGTTCATTATTTAACGAAAATATTTTATTAGAAAATCATCAATTAGGTAAGCACGAAATTTTGTACAAACAAGTAGATGATGAGGAAATTCAAAAGCAGCTTGATAGACTTGAAGCCATAAAATTAGCCAACAGCCAGCAGCCAGAGGCCAATAGTTTAACTGATTTAAAACCAGATATTAACTACGAAGATTTTGAAAAAATTGACTTAAGAGTTGGTAAAATTTTAGAAGCAGAAAAAGTACCTAAAGCCGATAAATTACTAAAGCTAACAGTGGATTTAGGTTTTGAAAAACGTACCATTTTAAGTGGCATTGCCGAATATTATAAACCAGAAGAATTGGTAGGTAAATTAGTAACAGTAGTAGCCAATTTAGCTCCACGTAAAATACGCGGAATTGAAAGCCAAGGAATGCTTTTAATGGCTGGAAATGATTTTGGAAAACTGTTTAATGTAGGACCAGAAAAAGACATAGAAACTGGAAGTGTAGTTAAGTAATTTTTGATTTTATTACTCCTTTAATTTTTCAATAAAACGTCAAAAGCCTTGCAATTCAAAAGCCAATTAGCAATCGTCTAACGGAATGTTACACATCGTCAGACGCATTGAAATGGCTTTGCAAGGCCAGCGTCAGACGGTTATAACGATATATTAATAGTTAAAAATCTTTGCTAATTTATCAATATCAATTACTGAATAAGATTCCTTTAAAAAATTTGATTCATCAAATCCTATTAAGTTTTTAGCTAAAACTTGATTGCATAAACTACCATTTCTAATTTTTAAATAATCTTTGAAAGAAGAGTATTCCCATTCTTCCATTCGTTCAACTAATCCTGCTTTAAGTGGGTTTTGATGAATATATTGAAAACATATAAATGGATAATTTGCATCATCAATTTCTAACAATTTAGCTTGGGTTCTTTGTCTGAATTGTGAACCGGAACTTTGCTGTTGTTTATTTATTGCAGAGGAATAAGAGCTCAATAACATTCTTATTCCATTAGACAATTCGCTTAAGTTTAACGAACCAATTTTTTTAATTTTAATTGAATGTGAATTAGTATTTACTAAAAAATGAAAATGATTTGGCATTAAACAATAAGATAATAAATCAACATGAGGTGAAACAAATTTTCTATATAATTTAAGGAAGTAAAGATAATTTTCAGCTGAATGAAAAATTTTCTTTTTATTGTTTCCTTGATTATAAATATGGTAAATATTATCAATTTCAAATTGCATAAATTTTTGTTTTGTTTAAAAAATCCGTCTGACGCCTTGCCTCCCAAAAGCCAACCCGCAATCGTCTGACGGACGTTTACGCTCTGATTACTCCTGGTCTAAACTCTTTGGTAATAGGAGCATGATTTGCTGCTTCTATTCCCATACTTACCCATTTGCGCGTATCAACTGGATTTATAATTGCATCAATCCACAAACGTGCGGCTGCATAATATGGCGATGTTTGTTTGGTGTATCTATCGGTAATTGTTTTTAATAAATCGGCTTTCTTTTCTTCGGTAATTACTTCGCCTTTTCCTTTTAAACTTGCTTCTTCTATTTGCAATAAAACTTTAGCTGCTTGTGCTCCACCCATAACTGCAATGTTTGCATTAGGCCAAGCAGCAATTAAACGTGGGTCATAAGCTTTGCCACACATAGCGTAATTTCCCGCGCCATAACTATTACCTGTAATAATGGTAAATTTTGGAACTACAGAATTTGCTTGTGCATTTACCAATTTTGCTCCATCTTTTATAATTCCGCCATGTTCGCTGCGGCTTCCAACCATAAAACCTGTAACATCTTGCAAGAACAATAATGGAATTTTCTTTTGGTTACAATTCATAATAAAATGTGCAGCTTTATCGGCACTATCGCTATAAATTACACCACCAATTTGCATTTCTACCGGATTATCATTTGCACTTTGTTTTGGTTTTTTAGCTTTTACCACTTGGCGGTTATTGGCCACAATTCCAACTGCCCAACCATCTATTCTAGCATAACCACAAGTTATGGTTTTACCATATAATTCTTTGTAGGCATCAAAACTATCAGCATCTACCAAACGATTAATGATTTCCATTACATCAAAAGGTTTAGTAAAATTAGCTACTGCTTCATAAACATTGTCCATGCTTTTTGCGGGAGCCACCGGTTCTATGCGGTTAAAGCCTGCTTTATCATAATCGCCAATTTTACTAATAATGCGTTTTATTCTATCCAAACAATCAGCATCGTTGGCAAATTTATAATCAGTTACGCCACTAATTTCACAATGAGTAGAAGCACCGCCAAGCGTTTCATTGTCTATGTCTTCGCCAATAGCCGCTTTAACCAAATAACTTCCAGCTAAGAAAATTGAACCTGTTTTATCTACAATCATGGCTTCATCGCTCATAATGGGTAAATAAGCTCCACCAGCTACACAACTTCCCATCACCGCAGCTATTTGGGTAATTCCCATGCTGCTCATTACTGCATTGTTTCTAAATATTCGTCCAAAATGTTCTTTGTCTGGAAAAATTTCATCTTGCATGGGCAAGTAAACTCCTGCACTATCTACCAAATAAATAATTGGAATTTTATTTTCAATCGAAATTTCTTGTGCACGTAAATTCTTTTTAGCAGTAATTGGAAACCAAGCACCTGCTTTTACTGTGGCATCATTTGCCACTACAATACATTGTTTTCCGCTCACATAACCCATCACTACAACAACGCCACCACTAGGACAACCGCCATGTTCGGCATACATATCTTGCCCAACAAAAGCACCAATTTCTAATTGAGGTTTATCTTTATCTAATAAATATTCTACACGTTCACGAGCCAGCATTTTGCCTTTTTCTTTTTGTTTGGCAGCCGCTTTTGCTCCTCCACCTAAATATACTTTAGCTAAATTTTCGTTTAATTGGTTTACTAGTTCTTGCATTTTTTTTAGTTGATTGTTGATTGTTGTCCTGATAATTATCGGGAGATAGTTAATTGAATAACAAATATTACGATTACGGCAAAACTATCATACAAAAGGGATTTTCAAAATTTATAATAAGTAATAATTAAATGATTTTTGCGGATAAATATTTATGCGGAAACTTATTTGAAATAAACATTTGCATAAAGTATAAAAAAAGTTACTTTTGCGCTTGGGTGAGCCCTGTACGACCAGCTCCTTTTAATCCCCCAGGTCTTGATCGAAGCAAGGGCGTAAAGTTGTAGCGGTGCGATGCAGTAAGCTTGCCCTTTTTTATGCCCTTTCGGGCATTTTTTTTGAAAATTTTATACAGAAAACCAGTTTGCTTATTGAATGTTGGTTGCCACATAAAGAAGTTGAGCTGCATGACAAATTCAATATTTTAAACTAATCAAACCGTTAATTACTCTATCAAACCTAAGAAGAATGGTCTGATACAATTACCCATTTCTTATTAATTTTTTTAAAAATCAACGTAAAATGTCCTGATAAATTTCCTTTTTCAGCATTACGAACTAAGCTCCATTTTCCAACTACATACGCACAATTTTTATTTATTATATCCAAGTGTAAAATATTAAAAAAAAGTTTTCCCATGGAGGCAGTATCAGGGTATGATTTTTTGTAATTATTGAGCGTGTTTTGCCAACCATAGGTTAGTCCTTTTTTGCCAATAAATTGCAGACTGTCGTGGTGCCAATAATGGCTCATATATGCTTCAATATTCCCATTATTCCAAGCAGTTTGTTGTTTAATAAGAACTTGAGAAATGGCCAATTTTTCGGCAGTATAATTTTGCGCAAATGCAGCTAAATGGAAAATTACAAAAATCAAAAAGGTGGAAAATAGTTTTTTCATAAATAGGTTATTACATAAAAATAAATTTGTTTTCTTATCGTTAATATTTTTTTGAGTTAATGGCTAATATTAAAAAACAAGTCATGCTGAAAGCAACTTCTTGGCTATAAAAGATTACTTTCCAATAGCTAACCAAAAACAAATTCGAGGAAGATTCCTACTGAATGACTCAACATCATTTCATAATAATTTTTTTTAAAAAAATATTCCTCTCAATGGCAAAATTACATTACTCTATTAAATGCCACAACGAATCCATATAAGCAGCATCTTTAATTTTATCTTCTGCTTTATCGGCAACTATTTTTTCAACTAGTATATCATTTTTTTTGCCTTGACTTAAAGCAT
>CAMCEM010000054.1 GCA_945873755.1 Chitinophaga pinensis
CAAGCAGGATTTATAGATACAGCACGTTTTACTAATAACATTACTTACACTTTTACTTCACGTGGACTAAAATTAGTAAAATTATTAGCAGTAAATAACTTAAAACGCGATTCATTACGCGATTCAATATTTAAATACATTTATGTAGACACGCCAAGCCAAGCACCAAGAGCTGATTTTATTACCTTTAAACGTATTATGGGTATAACAGAAGAAGCACAATTTATAGATTTATCGACCAACGGACCAACCCAATGGGATTGGATAATTGATCCACCTTGTATTAGTTGTATTACCGATCCTGCAAATGGAATTGCCAATTATTTTGTAACAGGTTCAGGCCAACCAGGAAATTTGGTAGCTAGCCCTCGACTGGCCGCTTTTGATGCTGGTTTGTTTAAAGTATGTTTGCGAGTTTGGAACTTACGAGGGACTGATTCAATTTGTAAAAACGATTACATAAAAGTAGTAGAAGGAAATTATATGTGCTCGGGTTCGGGAGGATTTACAAGTTCAAAAGAAGAAGGATTTTTATACGGAATTAGTGGCCCTTACCAAACTTATGCAAGAAGTAGCTGGCCAAGTAACTGCCCAGGATTTACAATAAACCCTTGTGCCGATTCAATTACATTATATGTAGAAAGAATTAAAATGTGGCCAACAGATAGTATTGTTATTTATAACGGTCCAGATATAAACTCACCTAAATTACGCACCATTGGAGCAGGCCCAGGAGGTCAAATTCCATTAACTGCAGCTCAAGCATTAATAAAAGGTGGAAACACTTTACATTTTAGATACAAACCAGGTTCGGGCGCATTGCCTCCAAACTACGATTCGGCTTCTTTTATTATTAGATGGCAAGCAACTCCAGCTAGTTATCCAAAACCAACATCTAAATTTAAAATGTCGGATACAGTTTATTCAAACCAATTGGTAACTTACCAAGCACAATCGACAGGAACATTAATGAAATACAGTTGGGATGTGGATGGAAATGGAGCATACGATTCAATATCAACCAATCCAAAACGTACTTATGTAATTACAGTTCCATCGTTGCGCAATGTTTGTTTGGTAACATACAATTGTGTAGGATACGATACTGCTTGCAAGCAAATAGCATTTTTACCAGTTAATCGTCCGCCAATTGCACGTTTTACAGCCGATAAGTTTATTGCATTTAACACCGATACAGTAAACATGATAGACCAAACAGCCAATGGAGTTGCAGCATGGAGATGGACATTTATACCAGGAAACGTTCAATACTTAAATGGTACCAGTTCAACAAGCCAAAACCCACAAGTGCGTTTAACAAGCCCAACATTATATACAGTTCGTTTAACCACCACCAATGCATTTGGAATAGATTCAATAACAAAAACTAATTTAATACAAATAAACGCATACCAAACACCAGGAAATGGAGCAGCATTTGCTTCAGTAGCTGATGCAACCATGGGAATACGCAGAGTAAGATTTGCAGGATTGGATAGTACATTTATGGTAGCAAACGGACCAAGTTACCAATACATCAATACAAAAACACAAGTAGGAGAATTGTACAGAGGAGGAAAATATGCAATAGTATTAGACCGACCATCGGCTGAAACACAGTTAGATTATAAAATATGGGTTGATTTAAACTACAATGCAAACTTTGAAACCAACGAATTAATACTAAATAAAATAAACAATGGCGATGCACAAATGACAGATACTTTGGTAGTATCGAACTTGCAAAACTATGGCAATACACGCATGAGAGTGGGAGTAGATTTAGCCAACTCATCGCAATTTAATTCGGTATATGGTACAATTGGTATGTTTAAAGATTTTAATATTTCAATTAAACAAGATAATGTGAAACCAGTTATTAACTTCATTTCAAATTCATTAGGTAATGTGCCAACTGTTTTAAGAACCGAAATAAACAAAACTTTTGTAGATCCTTGGGTAACAGCTACAGATAATATTGAAGGAAATATTAGCAATAGAGTACAAACTATTTCAACAGTTGATACAGCTAATATTGGTGTATACTTGATTAAATATTTTGTAACTGATTATTCAGGTAATACTTCAGATACATTGTACAGAACTGTAATTGTTGAATTAAATAGTACTGGTCCTGTTTTGGTATTAACTGCACCATTAATTTATAATTTAGAAGTGGGTAGCAACTTTACTGAACCTGGATATACTGCGTTAGATAATGTTGGTAATAACATTAATTCAAATGTAATTATTACTTCTAATTTAAATAAAAATAAAGTAGGCGACTATACTGTGATTTATAGCATAACAGATGCATTTAATTTTAATAAAACCCTTACTCGCCAAATAAGAGTTAGAGATACAACCAAACCATTGATTGTTAAAAAGTTTACTACATCTTGTTACAATCATCAAATAAATACTGTTTTTAATCCGTTGACAATAATTACAGCTACTGATAATTATGATAAAACTTTAAGTGTAAATTTTAGTAGTGGTGTAAATCCCAATGTTATTGGACAATACTTTGTGGTATATAATGTAACTGATTCATCGGGTAATGTAGCTAATACATTAACAATATCAATTTGTGTATCTGATTTTATTAAACCAAGCATTACTTTAACAGGAAGTTTAACAACAGAAGTAGAAGTTCTAACTAACTTTACTATTCCTGGTGTAGTAGCAACAGATAACTATTGTGCTCAAAACACATTGACAATTTTAAGAACACCAAATGTTTTAAGAAATGACACTTTAGGTATATTCCCTGTTAAGTTTATTGTAACTGATTGTGTTGGAAATACTGATAGCATAACTCGTTTTATGAGTATAGTAAAACGTAGCAAACCAGTTATTAATTTATTAGGTGCAAGCCCAATGAATTTAAATCGTTTCTGTCCGTTTGAAGAGCCCGGATTTAATGTTCAAGATAATTATTATCCTAACTTAAAACCTCAGGTAATAACAGATATTAGCGCATTGCGTAACGACTTACCTGGAGTATATTCTGTTTCCTATGTAGTAACAGATCCATCTGGAAATCGCTCTGATATTGTTACCAGAAATATAAATGTTACAAATAAAGTATGTAATGTTGGGTTGTACGAAAATCTTTTTGAAAGTTATTTCAAAATGTATCCTTCACCAAGTAAGGGTTTGTTAAACATTGATTTAATAAATGAAATTGAAGTAAACGCTGTTGAAATATACAACGTAACTGGTCAATTAGTTGCCAAATTCAATAATCAATTAAATGCAATCAATAACTTTGATTTATCGAACCAAAGCAATGGAATATACTTTGTAAGAATTAACACCGAAAAAGGTGTTTACAGCAAATCGTTTGTAATAAATAAATAATTAAAATTGTTAAAATTATTACAAAAAAGCCAGTTCAAATTGAACTGGCTTTTTTGTTGGTAAAAATTTTAAATGAATTTCAAAAATGGATTTAACAAAAAAAAGAGGTTGTGTCAAAAGGACAACCTCTTTGTATTTTGTCACATTGAGCGTAGTCGAAATGTTTTGAAAACGTGATTATTAAGTTCTCGTCCGATAGCTATCGGACTTCGCTCGAACTGACGAGCATTATAAGGCATTTGAGACAGGCTCTTTTTTTTAATACTAAATTTTATGTGAAATTATTGAGCTGTTACTGAATGTAACATCAACTTTTTAACTTCTTTTTTAATTGATTTTGAATCAAATCCACACTCTGCGTATAATTCAGTTGGTTCACCATGTTCGGTAATTTTATCGGGCATTCCTAACATTTTAACTTGGGCATTGTAATTATTTGCTGCCATAAATTCAAGAATTGCACTTCCTGCTCCACCAACTATAGTTCCGTCTTCTATTGTAATTACTTTCGAATAATTAGTAAACACTTCGTGTAACATTTCTTCATCAATTGGCTTTACAAAACGCAAATCGAAATGAGCAACATTAATTCCTTCTTCAAATAATTTGTTAATGGCTTCAGTTGCTAAATTTCCTGCTGTACCAAACGATATAATGGCAATGTCATCACCATCTTTTAGTTTTCTGCCTTTACCAATTTGCAATTCTTTTAATGGCGTTTTCCAGTTAGGTGTAGTGCCATTTCCTCTTGGGTATCTTATTGAAAATGGACCTGCATTTTTATCTAACGAAGCCGTATACATTAAATTTCTTAATTCTTCTTCATTCATTGGAGCCGAAACTACCATATTTGGAATACATCTCATATATGGTACATCAATCATTCCATGGTGAGTTTGCCCATCTGCACCAGCCAAACCTGCTCTATCCATACAAAAAACTACATGCAAATTCTGTAAAGCTACATCGTGAACAACTTGGTCGTACGCTCTTTGCATGAAAGAAGAGTAAATATTACAAAAAGGAACTAAACCTTGGGTAGCTAATCCTGCAGAAAATGTAACTGCATGTTGCTCTGCAATTCCTACGTCAAATGCCCTGTCTGGCATTGCTTTCATCATAATATTTAACGATGAACCTGAAGGCATAGCGGGAGTTATTCCAACAATTTTTTTATTTGCTTCAGCCAATTCAACCATTGTGTTACCAAATACATCTTGGTATTTAGGTGGTTGCGGTTTTTCTGAAATGGTTTTATAAATTTCTCCTGTTACTTTATCAAACAAACCGGGTGCATGCCATTTAGTTTGGTCTTTTTCGGCCAATGCATATCCTTTACCCTTTACGGTAACGCAATGCAATAGTTTAGGACCTGGAATTTTCTTTAAGTCTTCTAAAACTTTTACTAAATGGTTTACATCATGTCCGTCAACTGGACCAAAATACCTGAATCTTAGGGATTCGAACATGTTACTTTGGCGCAATAAACCCGACTTTAGAGTATCATGAATTTTAGCTATTACGTCTGATGAAAATTTACCAACTTTATCTAATTTATTTAACGTTTTCCAAACATCATCTTTAAACTTATTATAAGTTGGGCTAGTAGTGATATCGGTTAAATATTCTTTTAAAGCACCCACATTAGGGTCAATACTCATGCAATTGTCGTTTAAAATAACAATGATATTACTATTTTCAACTCCAGCATGATTCAAACCTTCAAAAGCCAAACCAGCTGTCATGGCACCATCACCAATAATTGCAATGTGTTGTCTATCGAATTCACCTTTTAAACGAGAAGCTACTGCCATCCCTAAAGCAGCAGATATGGAGGTAGATGAATGTCCAACTCCAAAAGTATCGTATTCACTTTCAGCTCTTTTTGGAAAACCTGAAAGACCTTTATAAACTCTATTAGTGTAAAATTTATCTCTTCTACCTGTTAATATTTTATGTCCATAAGCTTGGTGACCAACATCCCAAACCAATTGATCGTAAGGAGTATTAAAAGCATAGTGAAGCGCAACCGAAAGTTCTACTACACCTAAACTTGCACCAAAATGACCACCATAAACCGACACAGTATCAATGATATACTGTCGTAAATCTGTACAAACATTCACTAAATCAGATTCTTTTACTTGTCGTAAGTCAGAAGGGAATTTAATGGGATCTAAATATTGGCCTGCTTTTATTTCCATATTATTTTAACAAACGTAACATTTAAAAATTTGTTTGTTATTTTTTACTTAATTTTAAAAGTACGCAAAATATATGAAAAAAATAGAATTAAAAAGTCCTTTAACTATTCTAAAATAAGTTTTTGGGTATAATTAAAATCTTCGTTTTTAAAAGATATAAAATACATGCCTTTTGGCAATGCCGAAACATCAATGTTATTGTTGTTTGCATTTAAATTTTTAGAGTAAATTATTTTACCTGTTAAGTCAGTAATTTGAGTTTCAAAACTATTTCCATTAAAATTCACAATATCAATTTGCAGGTTGTTTTTAGCTGGATTTGGAAACACACTGAATGCAGGAATATTACTAATTGTTTTTAAACTATTTTTTCCTCCATCTATGTAATAATCAATAGTACTTGAATCCAATCTTTCTATTTGAAAAGACAAACCAACAATTGAAATCCATGATCTTACAAAAACTTTAATTTCGTAAAATCTAAAATTATTTGAATCTGGTTTGCCGCTTAATAAAGCACATCCTTTTTCACCTCCACTCCAAGTACATGTGGGTTTGTTACAAGCCCATGTATAATTAGAAGGGTAATTTTTAATTAACTCAACCCTAGCTGAGTCAATTATTGCATTGTAAGTTTGGCCAGAATAAATAATTGTTGAATCTTTTGGGGTTTTGAAAGAAATAATTGTTGAATAATTAGCACCTACAGTTCCATTAGGTAAAATATTAGGACTTAATCCATAACCACTCCAATTTGGGTCAGGAATACATTGAGCGTAAGTGTTTATAATAAACAATGAAAACAACGCGATTAAAGTAATTTTTTTCATGATTTTGTTTGTTAGTTTTTGGTTTTATTTTTTCGAAATATAAGATATTATTTTTTCTGTTGCACCTCTGTTTTTTAATATTAACTCTTTCGCATTTGTGCCTAAATTATTTCTATAAGTTTCATTTTCAATAATATTTTTTAAATTTTCATTAAAATCAACTTCGTTTTCAACTAATACGGCTGCTTCATTATTACTGAATTCAGTGGCTTCGGGAAAATATCCTATTTTATTGCCAAATAGAATTGCATTTCCAAAAACTGCTGCTTCAAGTATGTTATGTAAACCTTTATGAACAAAACCGCCTCCAATAAAACTTATATTTGCATATTTATATATTTTATTCAACATTCCAATATTATCGATGACCAATACTTTATAATTTGACAATAAATTTGCATTTACACGGCTGTATCTAACTGTTTGCTTATTAAAAATATTTTCAATTTCTATTAATCTTTCTTCACCAACAAAATGCGGTGCTACCACTATTTTTATATTTAAATACATTTGGTTTAACAAAAAATTAGCTAGCATTTTTTCCTCTAACGCATAGCTACTTCCTAAAACAATAAGTAAATTATTGCCTTTAAAAGTATTTAGTATTTCCAGTTCTTCAGTTTGTACCAATGTTTCATAAACCCTATCAAATCGTGGGTCGCCAACCGAAAGTGAATTGTAAATTTTTATGCTCTTTAGTAAATCAACACTTTTAAGGTTTTGAGTAAATATATATGTAAAGTTTGCAATTATGCTTTTGAGAAAGCTGCCATAAAATTTAAAGTAAATTTGGTCATTATTAAAACTTGCAGCTATTAAATAGGTCGGAATATTTCTCTTTTTTAACTCATTTAAATAAAAAAACCAAAAATCGTACTTAACCCAAAAAACCATTTCTGGAATAAATAAATCAACTAGTTGTTCTGCATTTTTTTTACTGTCGTTCGGTAAGTAAAAAATATAGTCTGCTATTTTATCATTTTTTCTTGTTTCGAAACCCGATGGCGAATAAACTGTAATAACATACTTGTAATCAATGTAAATTAATTTAAGTTTTTCAATAACAGGTCTTGCTTGTTCAAACTCTCCTAACGAAGATACATGAAACCAAATGGTTTTTCTTGTATCGGTTTTTAATTTTATAGCTATGTTCTCAAATATTTTTTCTCTACCTTTTGTAAATATTTTTGCTCTTTTATTAAATGGAGAAATAGCAATTATAAGTATATTATATAGCTTAATACCAATAACATAAAATGTGAAGCCTATATAATAAAACATAAAAATTAATTTGCTTTGAATATAAATTCATCGTTTTTATTGCTCATATAAATTGGAATCATCCAGCCAAATCGCAATGCTACTATATTATCTTGTTTCGATGCTAAATCAAATTGTTGAGTATCGTAATTAAATTCCCTAAAATTTTTTGTAAATGCTTGTGTAAAATCAAGTCCAACAAAAAAATTTACTAGTCTGCTTTCCGACTGGAAATGATAACCAACAAATTGGTTTAGTGCAAAACCTCCGTGCATTCTATCATATCCTCTTTGATATTCGTTACTTAGCTGCACAACAGTACTTTGAGGTATATTGTAATTGGTATAATGTATTAAATAACCTCCACCAAGTTGTAATAAAAAACCATGGTTTTTATTGTATTTACTTACCGGAAATATTTTACCCACTTTACCAAAAGTGCTGAATCCTCGCATGGTAATACCAACAGTTGCTGGAGTTCCATTGTTGGTATTAAAAGTATATCTATTGCTATTTGTTAAATAATATAAGTTAATTTCATTTTTTAATTCTTCCGAAAGCATATAGTTTGCTTCCGTAGAAAAAAGCCAGTTTGTTTGGCTTTTATAATTTACACCAAAGCCTAATGCATGGCTTAAACCGTATAGTTTTTCCCAATCTCCACTTGGTGTTTGTGCGTTGTAAGTAAATTGAAAATTAAATATTTTGTTACTCATATCATCGCCTTTTTTTTGAGCAAATACATGAGTATTTAAAACAAAAATTAATAATAATAACAGTGCTTTTAATTTTTCCATTTTATACCGTTTTTAAATAAAATTCCATTTGTTTGGCCAAAAAATAAACATCTTTATTTTTACCCGTGTCTATTGTCATGTCAAACAATTGGGTTGATTGGTTTACAGTGGCTCCTATTTTATATTTAGCTTTACACAATAAAGATGCGCCTATTAATGCATTTTCTTCTTCAAAATAAATGTTAAATAATACATCAAAATTTGAGTCAAAGAAATTACCTATTTTTTCTTTTATAGGTAAATTAAAAAAAGTTAATTTTTCCTTCCAAAAAAATTCGCTATTTATATTTTGTGCTCTTTTTAATGGAAGTTCTTTTTGGTTAATAAAACCTAACAAAAACACTTTTTTCCCTTCTTGCCTTAATTCAGCAGCAAATTCTTGAATTTTAATTTCATTTTTTTTATCGTCTGCATTATAAATAATACCTATTTCAAGTAGTTTTTCAAATGTTGGGCGTTGGTTTTTACTTTTGAAAAGCCTGATTTTATTACCTAAAATTATTTTACCAAAAAAGTTTTTTATATTTTCAAGCATAAAAATTAATCGTTTACAAGTAATTTAAAGTAAAAAAAAGGATTGCGAAGTTTGGCTCTTAAATCTAAATCTTCGAACATACAACTAATGGTTTCGCGCAATGCTTTGTTTTTATTGGCTTTGTTAACTACAAAATTAAATAACCAAGGATATTTACACAACTTTTGCATGGTATGGCTCAGTTTTAATTCATCCCATTGTCTATCGAAAAACGCTTTGTCGTATTGTTGGTTAAAATTGGCAGAAAAATTATTTTCATTAATACAATTTTGAATATGTGAAGCAGCCAACATTCCACTATACATGGCATTACCAATTCCTTCACCAGTAAATGGATCGATTAAACTCGCAGCATCGCCTGTTAAAATAAAATTTTCACCGCTTATTTCTCGCTTTTTACTACCCAAAGGCAAACCCCAGCCTTGTATTTTACCTACTAAATTGGCATTTGCAAAACGGTGTTTTATTTTTGGATTATTGGCAATGGCTCGCAGCATGTCCTCTTTTAAATTTACCTTTTTTGCACTTACCGATGAACTTAACATTCCTGCGCCTACATTGGCTTGGCCATTTGGTAAAGGAAAAATCCAAAAGTAACCGGGTAACAATTCATCTAAAAAATGAAGTTCAATAAAATTTTGATTATGAAGTTCTGTTACTCCTTCGTAATAAGCCCTAATGCCAGCACAATAATGGTCGTTTTCTTTTTTAATATTCGATAATGTTTTTGCTACAATCGACCTGTCTCCCTCCGCTCCTACCAACATTTTAACATCGTTAATTTCTAACTCGGTATTGGCTGTATTTTTTAACTTTAAATTATACCCTTCATTTGTTTTTTGAATACTAGTTAATTCAGTACCATCAAAAACTTGTGCATAATTTTTATCTAATTTATTAAATAACGTTGCATCAAAATCCATGCGTTTACTAATAAAACCTGGTGCATGGGTTTCTTTACTCATATCGCTTTTAAATGGAATATCAATCGATTTGCCGTTAGGCGCCACAAACTTTACACCCCAACTAGGCAAAAATTGATTGTTGTTTTGGTTGTATTCATAAATCATTTCACTGTTAAGCTGTTTCATTACATAAACCACTTTACCACTCAATGCATCTCCACAAACTTTGTCGCGTGGAAAAATTGCCTTATCAATAATGGTATGAGGAATTTTATTTTTAGCTAAAAAAAGTGATGTGCTGCACCCTGCCGGACCTGCACCTATAATTACAATATCGGTTGCTTTCATTAATTGGGTGCAATTTAAAAAAAACCTTCATTTAATTGTTTATAATAATGAACATATATGAAACCTTTTAGAAACAAAAAAGAAGTTGTTTCAAAAGTGGTAAATTATTTGTTGAAATGGTTTTTTTTTATAAAATCGATTTTAAACAACTTTACGTCATCCTAAGTTCCGCTAAAGCTGTATTCTTGGAATTCGTTAATAGATAGCTAATGGCTAGTAATCTTTAAATAGCCAAGAAGATGCTTACAGCATGACTAATTATGTATTTTTATAATAAAATTAAAATTAGCAATTTGAGAAGAAACGAAAATGCGATTGGTAATTTTTCCACGAAATAAAACGCAAAAAGCTGTCCTTTTGAAACAGCCTTTTTATAATTAATTTAATATACTTACCTAAAACGGTAAATCGTCAGTAGTATTGTTATCGCCACTAAAAGAAACATTAACTGGTGGAGTTTCGTTCATTTGTTGGTGTTGTATAGGTTGCGAATCAGATTGCATAGGAGCTGATCCTGCTGCAGAAATTTTCCAAGCGTTTAAATTGGTATAATATTTACCATTGTATTCTCTGCTTTCTGCATCAAAACTTACCACTATTTCTTGACCAATTATTACAGGATTTTGGTCTATTTTAGCACCCATAATGCCAAACATTACTTTTTTAGGGTATTGATCTTGAGTTTCAATTACAAATTCTAATTTTTTCCAAGGTCCGTTTTTTCCTTCTCCAGTAACCATTGGTAATATTGTTATTACTTTACCTTTTAAATCCATATGGCAAATAAAATACTTTATTTTTAAAAAATAAATGTTGTGGAAAGTTTATTGAATTTAAATAGTATGATTTGTTTGTTTTTTTTTAATAAAAAATATTTTAACTGAAAAATACACAGAGAAAAAAGAGAAGTTCGCAAAAAGAAGTTTCAGTTTTAAATAAAATCTTTGCGTTCATTGCAAAAAACCTTTGTGACCTATACTGTAAAAAAATCAAGAATTATTTTAGGCAATATCCTTCAAATTAAAAACCGGCAAACCACAAGTTTTATCTTGGCAAACATAAATAGTAGTTTTGTTTTCTATTGGCAATTTATCTTTTACCAATGGAATAACCGATTGTTCTGTTGCTAAAGTAAAAAGGGTATTGGGTAAATAGTTTTGGTTCAATTGCTCAAAATAATATTTTGCCTCAGGACCTGCAATTACAATTTGTTTTACACCTTGTATTTTGTTCAAACTTAACTGCATCCAATTGGTATAACTGCTTGTGGTTTTTTCAAATTTTTGCTGCACTAAATTCAGCATTTCATCTACCATTTTTTCGTAATGGCTATTGCTAAAATAAAAACTCAAAGCTTGTAAACAATGGCCAAAAATACTGTTAGCGCTTGGAATTACATCATCAGTTAAATCTAATTTTCGGGCTATTAAAGCGGTGTCGGTATTTGACTTAAAGTAAAATAATTTTTTATCAGCACTGTAAAAATAGCTAATGCTTAATTCCATTAATTCATTGGCTTTTATTAAATATTTTTCATCAAAACTAATTTGGTAAAAATCAATTAAAGCTTTGGTTAAACAAGCATAATCTTCGGCAAATCCATGAATGCTGATTTTACCATTTTTATAAATTCGGTATAAGGTTTTATCTACCCAAAGGTGTTGTAAAATGCTATCCAATGCCTTTTGTGCTGAGGTATAAAATTCCTTTTCTCCAAAAGCTTTAAAGGCTTCACAATAGCCCGAAATCATCAATGCATTCCAACTGGTAATTACTTTATCATCCAATCCCGGTTTGGTTTTTTTATTGCGTTCAGCAACTAAAATGGCATTGCATTTTTCAATGATTGCTTCTATTTCAACGCTGCTTTTTCCTGTAATTTTTTCTAATTCTTCTATTGTTCTGGTTTTGTATAAAATGCTTGCGCCATGTTCCCAATTTCCATAGGCATCTACCGAATAATAAAGGCTAAATAAAGGTTCATTTTCGCCTAAATATTCTACTAATTCTTGGCGTGTCCATATATAATATTTTCCTTCCACGCCTTCACTATCCGCATCTAAGGCCGAATAAAATAAACCTGTTTCGTGGGTTAATTCATGCTGTAAAAACTGATGGGTTTTGTAAACAATGTCTTTGTAAAGGGTATTTTTGGTTAATTGATATGCGTTGGCATATAAACACACAAGTTGACCATTATCGTAAAGCATTTTTTCAAAATGAGGTGCTTTCCAATATAAATCGGTGCTATAGCGCGCAAAACCACCTTCTATTTGGTCAAAAATTCCGCCATTGGCCATGCCATTCAAGGTTTGGGTTACTGCTTCTAAAAGCAATTCGTTTTTTGAAAACTGATAATATTGCAAATAAAATTGCCAATTATTTGGCATGGGGAATTTAGGTGCCCAGTTGTATCCACCATAAATTAAATCGAAGTTTTTGCTCCAATTTTCTACTGCTTTGTCAATGGTTTCTATATTTATTTCCGCATTTTCCATCGGAATAATATGGTCAAGTTTATTAATGCCATTGGTTAATTCAGCCGCATATTGAAAAGCTTCTTCTTTTCTGTCTTGGTAAAAATCGGCAATGGATTGCAATGTTTTTTTCCATTGTTCTATTGGAAAATAAGTCCCGCCATGCAGCGGCCTGCCATCGGGCAAAGCAAAACAGTTTAACGGCCAACCTCCTCTGCCTGTTAACAGTTGCACTGCATCCATATAAATTTGGTCAATATCGGGGCGTTCTTCTCTATCTACTTTTATGCAAATAAAGTTTTTGTTCATAATTTCGGCTACTTCTTCGTTTTCAAAACTTTCGTGCTCCATTACATGGCACCAATGGCAAGCAGAATAACCAATACTCACCAATATCATTTTATCTTCGTTTTTGGCTTTTTGTAGCGTTTCTTCGTTCCACTCTAACCAATTTACTGGATTGTGTGCATGTTGCAATAAATAAGGGCTCGAAGCATGAATTAATGAATTGGATTGTTTGGGTGTTGTGGTCATATTGTTTAATATTAGTAGTATTTATGTGTTAACAGCAAAAAAATCAATTTTGAATGGAATTAACTTTTTAATATGTGTTAATTTAAATGGCTGTTTATAGGGCTTAAACTATATATATTTATTTTTAAATAGCATAATTACACACTTTAAAGTTAATAGAATATTAATTTAATAATGATAATCAATTAATTACCCCCCCCCTGTTCAACTTACATTAAAAAATATGGCAATTATATAGATTTATTTACTAATATTTGTTTAACAAAAAAAATGCAGGTGCTGTAACACCTACATTTTAACTAAAAATAAAAGTGTAACCATGCTAATAAAACTACACCCTATTTAGCTGCGAAAGTAGCTAAAAAATAAATAAATGCAATGCTGCGTGTAATTGCTCGGTTGTTAGCTTCAGCAATCATAGAAAGTAGAAGCCAAAATCAAACAAAATTTTTAAAAAAACAAAAACAAACAAAATGAAAAAAATTATTACAATATACTTATTGCTGATAACTGGGTTTTCAGCATTTGCACAAGGGATACCTGACCCTTTGAATGAACAAGCAGGAACATTAGGTTTTGTTCAAAATGTTGGACAGCTTGCAAATGAAAATGGCAACTCGATTTCGGGGGAAGAGATATTCTTTCATTCAGTTCGTACTTTACCGTTAAGTTATTATTTCAACAATAAGGTATCTTTTAGTTTTCCCAAAATTGATGATGATACTTCAACAATTGACTCTTTGAGAAGGCTAGATATGACATGGAGATGGAGTGATGTTGGAAATGATGTTGAACCAACAGCTTTTGACGAAACCTCTGAAAAATATAATTTTTACTTTGCACATTGCACTAGTGGTTGTGATCAATTGTCAAAATTCAAAGGATTACTTTATGAAAATATATATGATGGAATTGATTTACGAGTTTATAGCAATAGTACTTGGATAAAAATGTATTTTGTTATTCATCCTGGTGTTGATCCTGAACTGTTAAGGTTAAGTTTTAATGGGCAAGATACAGAATTTGTTAGTTCAAACATTCTTAGGCTAGAATTAGGAAATTATAGCTTATACTTACCCTCAGGTATTGCTTATCAATATGATGCAATTGGTACTACCTTACTACCTTGGCAGCCTCAATTTGTGGATTTAGGAGCAGGGCAAGTAAAATTAGACATTGCAGGAACATATAATAATACTAAAACTTTGGTTTACGAAATAAGCATGCCAGCATCTGGAGGAAATGCAGATTACCAGAATATTGACAAATCTTTACTTTTTGGAGGCGCAGATGCATTTTGGGATATAGACACCGATACTGAAGGTAACCCCTACGTATCTGGCTATACTTGGAATTGGAAAACCAACATTTATCCGACTAATACATATACAACAGGAACAGGAACATCAGATATTGCCGTTGTTAAATTCAATGAAAGTGATATGTCCGTGGCATGGGTAACATACTATGGTGGCAGTCTAAATGAAGGAAATAATTGGTATGGCATTTCATTAGATAATACTAATAAAACATACATTTCTGCACCAACAGGTAGTGCAGGTACTGGCACTGGAGCTATTCCATTGCCAGCAGTAAGCGGTGGGTATTATGACAACACAAACACATCTGCAAGCACAA
Source organism: Chitinophaga pinensis (assembly GCA_945873755.1). Lineage (GTDB taxonomy): Bacteria > Bacteroidota > Bacteroidia > UKL13-3 > UKL13-3 > JAAFJM01. The sequence goes on from CAMCEM010000054.1 coordinate 14,892, forward strand.
ATTCAATTGATCAAGTTATTGCGCGGTTTTCAACTACTGGGCAACTAACTGGAGCAACGTTATTTGGTGGTTATGAGTCTTCATCATTAATACCTCAAAGTGGAGATATTATAGTCGATAAATCTAATAACAATATTTATGTAGGTGCGGTAGATAAAATAGAAACAGAATTAACTAATCCTGGGGGAGGATATTACAAAACTGTTGGTACTAATTATATAGTGAAATTTAATTCGTCATTTGTAAAGCAATGGTGCACATACTTTGGGGATAATAATGCTGATAATGGAGCACAAACTTTTACAAAAAATTTTGATATATGTGATGATGGTAAATTAATTATGACTGGCTATACGGCTGAATTTAATAATAATTCTTTTAATGTTGACCCAGGAAATACTTCTTTTTTTCAAAGTAATTTTGGTGGTGGCACTTATGATGGATTTATAACAAAATTTGATGGTAATGATTTTGGTTTAACTTGGTCAACATATATTGGTAGTTCTGCTTCAGACAGAAGCAATAGAATAAATGTGAACCCAAATACCGATATTATAAGTATTTCAGGAAATTCTGAAGATGATGATTTTCCATCAGCTCAAAGTGGAACAAACCCTTTCACACAAGCTTATGAAGGCTCATCAGCCCTTTATGGAGGTGCAGTAGTGCATTATAAAGATGATGCTTTTGTTAGTACTTTTGATGGTTCAAGTTTGGCTATTCTTAACTCAACATACCTAGGTGGCACCGCAAGTGAAAGTTCTTATGGTTTAGCTTCAAATCCAACTACAGGTGACCTTTACGTACTAGGAGGCACAAGGTCAAACGATTTTCCTCAACCAACAATAACCCAACCTCCCTATTTGTATGAATACCCAACTTCATATAATAGATCAATGGTGTTTATTACAGGTTTTAGTTCAGATTTCGAATTATCTTGGTCAACTTATTTTGGAGCACATGCAATATCCAATGATAATATAAATGATGCTTTTTCTGCAAAATATACAAATCCCTATTTATATATGGTGGGTCGTACTCAAGACTTTTATTATCAACCAACTTTATTTCCTACTGTACCACCTCAATTTATTTCAACAATTAGTAACCAAATTGGATTTATTACTCGTTTTGAAATGGCTTCAACACCTTTAAATATGGAAAATAATCTAAAAGTAAATAACAAAAAAATAGATTTTTACCCAAATCCAGCTACAAATAATATTTTTATAAATTTTGATAGTAAAACAAATCCTAAAGGTTCTTTGCTATCTATTTATAACTGTGTGGGTTCCGAAATTAAAAAGGTTTCTATACAGTCAAATGTAACAAATACACAAATTGAAATTGGCGAACTAACTCAAGGCGTATATTTACTTGAATTATTGTTGCCTGATGGAAGTAAAATAATAGAAAAATTCATCAAACAATAATATTTATTTACTATACTAGCAATATAGTTTTGTAAGTCTTTTGATTTTATTTGAAAAACATTTCGTTCCGTTTATGGTTCGAAATGTTTTTCTTAAAAAAAATCATATTAATGCGGCTTAAGAAATTTAAGAAAACAGTTCAATGTTAATTAATTAATAATAATGAAAAAACAATCTTTAAATATAAAAAAACTTATCTTTTTTTTATTCTTATTTTGTAAAATAGCTGATGCCCAACAAATAATTTATACTTATGGGGGTTATATACAATCGGTTAAGGATGCAAATGGTAATTATAGTTTCAAAATAACAGTTTATTTACCATTATCAAATACACTTGATTCAATATTTATAGCAGGTGTTTATGAAGCAAAATGGTATAAAAGGGTTGAATCTACCACCATTTGCAATAGTATTAACAAATCTGTTTATTTATTAAATAATGCACAATTTAGTTCTGACCCACCAAATACAATAAATGCTGATTTTTTTAAGCAACCTGTGCGTTTTATTGGTAAAAATGTTGATACTTTGGCTCTCCCTAATTTTACGCAAACTGCAATATTTGATGCACATCCATTTGATAATTATATAAACAACTCTTCCACTTTTAATGATTATCCTCTTATTGTAGTAAGAAAAAATCAAAGCACTGTAGTAAATTTTATGAATAATGAACCAGATGGAAAGGATAGTGTTATTTTCGATTTTGGTGAAACCAGACTAGCTAATAGCCCTAAAACTCCCAAAGGTTTTGCGCTGAATAGATTTACTGGAGATTTTTTAATAAGCGGTAAATTTATAGATACTGGTTATTATTCAGTTGTTTTAGTTTGTCAAGAATATTCCAAAAATATTAGTCCTAAGTCACTTACTGTTCTTGGTTTTACTGTTTTGGTAGTCGATAAACAGGTTCCTTATTTTATTCCTTATTCGATAATAGATAAGGATAGTTTTGGAATTCCTTATTTAAAAACTTCACCTTCTGTTAAAACACTTAACTACCAAACTGATTATATTAATAATAGCAGTTTTGGTAAAAACTATACTGTTAATTTCCAAAGTTCATTAGTATTTAACAAATCACCACAAATTTTAAGTACAAAATTAAATGATAGCACACTTCGTATAAATCTCACCTTATATATGGATACTGGTTTTTATAAAATTTATGAAAATTTACCAAAAAGTTTTTCAATTATAGTAACTGTAACCGACAGTTTGGGAAACTGCAAACAAGATTTAACCTCATTTTACCTAACCAATAACTCCACAAACAGTATAGTAGAAGTAAATGAAAAAAATAAAATAAGCGTTTATCCCAACCCTGCCACTAATAAAATAAATATATTATTTGAAGGAAATATTCCCAAAAATATAGTAGCCAATATATACGATAGCAAAGGCAGTTTAGTAATAACTGAAACAATGGAAGGTAACGAAATAAACACTACAAATTTAGCCCAAGGCTTATATTTGCTAACAATAGAAAACGAAGGTAAAAGATATAGCACTAAGTTTGTAAAAGAGTAAAGTCAACTCCCGTCAGACGCTTAAAAAGCCATTGCGTTGCCAAGGCTTAAAACGGGTAATTTCCAAAACTCCATTAAATTAAAAATCCCAATTGCAACTCAATACAATTGGGACTTCTTAATCCGTCAGACGCTTAATTGGGCTTTGCGTTGCCAAGGCGTCAGACGGATAAATTAAACACCAAGAGCTGACAGGTTTTTAAAACTTGACAGGTCTAATAACCTAACGTCAGACGGATAAATTAAACACCAAGAGCTGACAGGTTTTTAAAACCTGTCAGCTCTAATAGCCAAGGCGTCAGACGGATAGTATAAAAATATTTATCCTAAATACGATTTTAATATTTTACTTTTCGATGATTTACGTAATCTGCGCAATGCTTTTTCTTTTATTTGGCGCACACGTTCGCGGGTTAAACCAATTTTTTCGCTAATATCTTCTAAAGTATGCGCTGGTCCGCCATCCAATCCGTAATAGAATTTTAACACATCTTTTTCTTTTTCGCTTAAAGTAGAAATAACACGGTTAATTTCTTTTTGTAACGACTCGTTAATTAACTGAACATCTGGGCGAGGTTCATCGTTGCTATCCAAAATTCCTAAAAGCGTATTGTCTTCCCCTTCGGTTAAAGGCGCATCAATTGATAAATGACGACCTGTACTGCGCAATGCATTTTCTACTTCTAAAATTGGAATATCCATTGATACTGCAATTTCTTCTACTGTAGGTTCGCGCTCTAATTCTTGCTCTAACTTTGCAGCAGCATTACCAATTCTTCCAATTGAACCTACCTTATTTAAAGGCAAACGAACAATTCTACTTTGGTCGGCCAAAGCTTGTAAAATTGATTGACGAATCCACCAAACTGCATACGAAATGAATTTGAAACCACGGGTTTCATCAAAACGTTTTGCTGCTTTTATTAACCCTAAATTTCCTTCGTTAATTAAGTCGCCTAATGTTAATCCTTGATTTTGATATTGTTTAGAAACAGAAACCACAAAACGTAAGTTTGCATTTACCAAACGCTCTAAAGCTACCTGGTCTCCTTCTCTAATTCTGCGTGCAAGTTCTACTTCTTCTTGCGCATCAATCATGGAAACTTTGCTTATTTCATTTAAATATTTATCTAACGATTTGCTTTCACGGTTGGTAAACTGTTTACTGATTTTTAGTTGCCTCATGGCTATATTTTATCCCTCTCTACTTTTAAAAATAATGTTGAAAATTGAACTTGCAAATGTCGCATAATTTTACGCTCTTTTAATCATTTTACACAATAAATTTTAAAAAAAATTAT
>CAMCEM010000055.1 GCA_945873755.1 Chitinophaga pinensis
AAAAGGACGGCTTTTGCTTTTTAAATACTTTCTTTTTATTTATACTTTCTGAAATAAGAAACAAGTTATACCAATAGTATTTATAAAATAGTCAAAAGTTATTTTTGTCCTAGGTTGCTGTCCTCATCAAATATTTCTGTTATTTGTGCTTGTGTAAAGTTCATATATTTTCAATTTTTGCGTTTCAATTACAAAAATCGTTTTATTTGAGCTTTACACACTTTTTTGTACAGTATCTTATACAAACAGTTTAGGCGTCTTGCTGAGGCACAGCCTGTTCTGCAATGGCGGGAAAGCATCTTTACAAGGAGTGGGAATAAACAACACCAAGTAAAGTTCCTTCGTGCCTCAGGAAGACGAGCCCGAACGTTTATAATAAACATAATCATTCAAACATTGTCCTCACCAATCGAATAAGGTGCAGTGAGGACACCGACCTTGGATAAAATAAGAAACAAGTTATACCAATAGTATTTATAAAATAGTCAAAAGTTATTACATTTAATAGAAAAGGCTGAACTATGAATTTTATAGTTCAGCCTTTTTGCTAAATTATTAATTGAAAAACAGGTTAATATTAGCTAAAAATAACTGTACTCGTAAGTGGTATTACTTTTAACTTTTCCTTTTCCGTTGGTTACGGTATAGCTTTCAAACAAGCCATTTTTATTTTTAGTTGATGCTGAAACTTCAATGAGTTTTCCTTTATAGTAATAGTAAGTTTTTTGTAAATTGTTATTGCCTTTTTCATAAACAAATTTCATTGTTTCTTTATCGTTGTTATTATAAAAAACTTGTTCAAGTGCAGTACTGTCTTTACTATATTTTATAATTTTACGAGTAGATTTTCCTTTGTTATCCATTCCTTCAAATATTTCAAAATAAGAACTATCTGGATTATAAGTTCGCTTTTTACAAATGTTTTGTTGGCTTACCTTTTTTTCTACTGTACCCATTGGTTCGCAAGTATAATTATATACTTTTTTTAGCTTTCCTTTGTCAAATTCACGGGTGGTTTTTCTTGAACCATTTTCATAATATTGGTATTCGTACCTGTAGTTTTCTATCCCTTTTTTATTAAACCAAGTTATACTGTATATTTTATTATTGTCGTTATAAGTGTGTTTTGCAAAACTTCTTTTTTCTTTCTTTTTATTAAAATACTGAACTTCAGCTATTAGTTTTTTATCGTTAAATACATTTATCATAACAGTGGTATCAGTTTTATAAACTGTTAATCTTTTATCGTAATGCACACTGTCAATAAAATTATAATTGTTTGAATAAGTCAATACTCCTTTTTTATTTAAATTTATAAATTGATAACTTATTCCATTACCATTTATTGAATTTATTCCAGTAGAAATAACCTTGTTCAATTTAGGGTCAACTCTTTTAGTAATAACTTCTTTTACTCCCAATTTTTTATAATCATTATTTACAAACATTTTTCCTGTATTTTCATAATAGTCATAACTGTTTAGAGCTGAGTATTTAAAATAATACTGCGCATTTGCCATGTTGCTTAACAAAAAGAAACAAATAATAATTGGAATAAATTTTTTCATAATTGATTTTATAATTAGCTTAAATCGCCCAACTGAGGACGGATTAATATTTCTTCTATAACGGTATTTTTCGATAATAAGTATGCATTCCAAATGGTTTCTGCTACGTCTTTTGGTTTTATAAACCTGCTTTCGGGTAAATCAGTACCTTTCCAACTATCAGTAAGTGTTGCTCCAGGCAATATTGCAGTCACTTTTACATTGTGTTCTTTTAGTTCTTCTCTTAATACTTTTGTCATGCCTAGCAATGCAAATTTACTAATGCAATAACTACCTCCGTTAGGGTAAGCTTTAATACTTGCAGTGCTACAAATATTAAATACATAACCACTTTTTTTAAGTTTCATTCCGGGCACAATTTCGCGCGTTAAATGATATGCGCTTGCCAAATTAGTATTTATTTGTTTTTCAAAAATACCATCATCTTCACCTAAAATAGTACCTGGAATAAATATGCCTGCATTATTTATAAGCACATCAATAGTTTCAAACTCGCTCAATACATCGCTTGCAAAAGCCTGCACAGCAATTTTATCACTTACATCAACCGAAGCCAATAAAAAACGTTGGTTTTCATATTTGTTCCAAAGCTCTGCTTTAAAGGTGTTTATTTCTTTTTCGTTTCTGGCACAACCAGCAACATTAAAACCTTCTTCGGCAAATAACTCAGCCAACGCCCTGCCAATTCCTTTTGTTATTCCTGTAATTAAAACTGTTTTTTTCACGTTTAATTTTATTAATATTTTGCTATTTTATAATTGTAACTTTTGTTTCCACTCGATATGTTCAAGACATAAATTCCTTGAGTAAATAAGTTGGAATTAATTTCGGTTTTAACCGACTGGTTTTTATAATTTATTATTTCTTTTCCTTGCAAATTAAATATTGTTACATCATAATTATCAATAGATGGAACTTGTACTACCAACGATTCGTTAGAACTAGCAAAACCTTGAGAATTTAAAATTTTAATTAACGATTTATCAAAATTTTCATTAATAGATAAAATTGGAATAAGCTTTCTATTAAAAAATGAGTTTTTAATGATGTAAGCATTTTGTTTGTTAAATAAAATACTATCGGCTTGTATAAACAATTGCGCAAAGGTGGGAATTGTCATATTGGTTTGGTAGGAGGCCATACTTGCAAACAATAATTTAGTGGTAGTATCAAGCCCAATTTGTTCAGCAAAATCGGTTACTGCAGCACTCCAAATTGACGAAAGTGCATATCTTTCATTTACATAATTATCAATATAATTTTTTGTATTTAAAGTAGTTCTTCCGCTCCATGTTTGATTGCCATCCCAATTAAAAAGTTTTCTCCATTCATAATCGCTCAATTTTCTAGAATAAATGGCTGCCATAATATCGCAATTGCCTTCATCAATTCCTATTCTTTCTTCCCCTTCTATGGTATTAGGTGCAATATAAAAACCCAATGCATGGGTGTACTCATGTATAATTACATCAGCATCTTCCGCATCTGGTATTCCGCCAACAGCATATATCAAATAAGGTTCAGGTCCTGAATAATCAAACCTCGAATCCTCGCCAAAGCCACCAATAGGATCTATTTTTATTTGAGTTTGCAAATTGTTTATTCCTATATTTTGAATGTAATTTTGATATTGATCTATGTGATACATTGCCATTTCTTGCTTAAAAATATCAGTGTTTCTTGTCACCACTAAACTGTCTTTGTTTTTTAAACTAAAAGGCGCAGCTGTTGGGCCAAAAATATCTTGTATTAAAACATATTTATTTTCTGCAATAAAAGTTTTTTCTACGTCATCGTATATCAAATTTAATTGAACATTTTTACGCTCATTATTAATTGCTGGAGAATCCTGCTTATTGTAATTTAAATAAGGGGCTTCGTAAGGGCTTCTTGCTGTGGTTAAAGGGTCGGGGTTAAATAATTTTACAATAACACTAGTATCTTTTTTCCCTTTTCCTACACTTTTTATGTTTTCGTGTAATAGTATATTCGATAAGGAAATTAACTGCTCTTTATTGCCTATGGTTTTTAACATTGATGGAATTAAGTCGCTGCCATTAAACACCCAAAACTCGTTTTCTTTTAATTCTACATTTGGCAATTTTATAGTTCTTAAATCCGACAAATCATTTATAATATTTACAATTTCGTTATTGGCATTCACTGTAATTTTTAAGTTTGATTGATATACTTCTGAACCATTATATGTATGCTTAAACTGGTAATGATTGCCAATGGCACTTTTGTAAACATGAACTAATTTTACATTACTATTATTTATTTTTAGTTCATTTATATTGTTTAATAAATATGTTTTAATGGGTAACAAGTTAACATCACTTTCAATAATTGAATTGTTTTCAATAACTATTTTTATACTTTTATTTGGAATAAAAAGACTGGCTTTTTTATTGTTTAAATATTGGGTGGTAGAAAGTATTTGTGCTTTTGCCATATAACTTAAAACCAGTAAGAATAGTAGGGTATTTTTTTTCATAATGTATTTAAAAATTTTATTTCATTTATTCCAACATCGTTTAATTGTTTTATAATGTCGAGCGATTTCATTTTTCTGACTTCAAATATAAAACTGTTTGGGCTCAAAATACCTTTAGGGTATATTTTTATATTGTTATTTTTACCAATCTTGTACAATTGATTGTGTAATAAAAAATCAACAACTACTTGGTATTGTTCTATTACTTGTTTTTCTATTATAACTGAATTAGACAAACTTGTTGCACTGGCTTCGAAATAAGCATTTATTAAACCAGAAACACCTAATAGTTTTCCTCCAAAATACCTAACAACTATAACCATCACATAAGTTAAATCTTTTTGAAGTAATGCCCTTAAAATAGGTTTTCCTGCAGTATTTGCTGGCTCTCTATCGTCACTACTTTTTTGAAACTCCTTACCTGCTCCTAAAATCATTGCCCAACAATGGTGATTGGCTTGTGGATGTTCTTTTTTTATTTGTTTTAAAATTTCTTTGCCTTCCTCTTCTGTTTTAATAGGATAAGCAACCCCTATAAATTTACTGCCTTTATCTTTATACTCACCTATCTGTTTTTCTAAAATTGTTAAATAAGTATCGGTAAATAGCATAATTAAAAACTAAAATTTTATTGAAATTAAAACAATTGCTAACAATGAAAAAACTAAACCAATGATGTTTTTATTGTTTAATTTTTCTTTAAAAAACCAAACTGAAACAAGCGTACTTAAAGCTACAATTCCAATATTATTTATTGGGAAAATGGTTGCGCTTGCGTTTGGAAAATAACTTAATGTTTTAACTAAAAACAACATGCTGAAATAATTTGGAATACCTAAAAATATTCCCCAATACACATTTTTAAGTGCTATTTTTTCATTTTTAAAAACAACCAAATATGTTAAAAAAAAGGCACCTACAATAAAAGCAATACTAAATACTGTGGTAATGATGTATGCCTCACTTACTGCAGGAATAAACTGTTTTTGGATAAAATTTAAAGTAGTATCAATTATGCCGCTGCCAATAAATACTATTGTAGGAAGCACCCATAAGTTTTTAGTTTTAGTGGAGCCGTCATTATGCTTTCTGCTAATAAAATAAACTGCAAACAGCGACAATCCAATTCCAATTATTTGAAAAAAAGTAAGGCTTTCGTTGAAAAATATCAAGGCAAAAAGAATGGGCATTACTACCGAAAGTTTGGCTGAAACCATACTTACTGAAACTCCCATTTTTTGCGAAGTTTCGCCAATCGCAAAAAATATACTAATAAACAAAAACCCTAATAAAATGGTGTAAGGAAACCAGCCTTGTTGGTAAAAATTAGTCAATATTACAGGAGTTTCTGAAGTAAATATATTGCCTAAAACAGCACAAGTTATATAATTGAAAATAATTCCTTGCAATGTATTTACACCAACTCGCTCAAAAATTTTAAAAAAACTAACTGTTATGGTTGATGCTAAAATACTAAGGAATAAAAATATCATTAATTGGTTTCTGTTAATCGTTAATGGCTAGTAATACATTCATAACTACTCCATCAATGTTTTCTTGTTGTATTTTATTCCCATAAATTAAAGGACCTTTTATACCATCATTTATGGTTTTTGGAGATGTGAAAATAATTGCTTCATCCCATATTTTATTATCAATAACCGCATTTAGTAGTTGCGAACCACCTTCTATTACTACACTTTGTATATTTAGTTTATACAGTTCGTTAAGCATTTCATTTAACCAGTTTTTTTCAAAATTTAGTTGAATAAATGTAAGGTTATGTTCACTTTCTTTTTTTAGTTCAGTAAATACAATAGTTGATTCACTTTTATCAAATAATTTTAAATTAAAAGGCAATCGCAAATTTCTGTCAAGTACTATTCTAGTTGGGTTTCTGCCTTTCCATTCTCTTGCGTTCAATGCAGGATTGTCGAGCAATGCAGTGTTTGTTCCTACCATTATTGCATCTTCTTGTGTGCGCCATTTATGCACTAATTTTTGAACAATTCTATCAGTAATATGGCGTTGTATTTCAAATTCTTCTGCACTTGTTTTATTGGCATCTGGCGCTATAAATCCATTCCACGTTTGTGCCCATTTTAAAATAACATAAGGTTTTTGTTGTGTAACAAATTTTATAAAACGCCTATTTAAAAACTTACAATCTTCTTCTAAAATTCCAACTTCAACATCAATGCCTGCATCTTTTAATTTTTTAATTCCCTGTCCTGCCACTTTTTCAAATGGATCAACCATTCCAACTACTACTTTTTTTATTTTGTGCTCAATTATTAAATTAGCACAAGGTGGAGTTTTACCAAAATGATTGCAAGGCTCTAAATTTACATACAAAGTTGATTCTGCTAATAAACTTTTATCTTTAACCGAATCAATTGCATTTACTTCTGCATGTGCTTCACCCAATTGTTTATGCCATCCCTCGCCAATTATTTTATTATCATAAACAATAACACACCCTACCAAAGGGTTGGGCGAAACCGAACCAACTCCATTTTGGGCCAATTCCAAGCATCGTTGCATATACATTTGGTGTGTTTTCAATTGGCAAGCAAAGTAAATAAAATTGTTATAATGTTTATCACGCAGAGCTTAGCCTTTTTTCTCTTCTAGTTTTCCATCGGCATGTTTGGCAAATCGGCTTTTTTCTCTAGCATGAACTTGGTCGTATTTTGGCCAAGGCCAACCTCCAAATTGTGTTTTATGGTAATCTTCAAAAGCTTGGTTTATTTCTTCTTTTGTATTCATTACAAACGGGCCATATTGCATTACTTGTTCTCCAATTGGTTTGCCTTGCAATAGCAAAATACTTACTTCAGTATTTCCTGCTTTTAATGTTACATCCATATTTGGCAATAACTCCACAGCGTTGTATGGTTTTATTAAAGTTTCAGCTATAGTTAATGTATTTCCTTCATAAAAATAAATGGTTCTGTTTATTCCAACCGAAACTTTAGGTAATACATATTCAGCTCCAGCATCCATTTTTATATTCCAAACGGCTACTTCATTTTTAGGGTCTGCAGCCCACGAATCGGGTGGGGGAGCAGGTGCTTTGTGTTTACCAATTTTGCCAGCAATTATTTCTATTTTAGTTGTTTTTTTATTGCTATCTTCATGCAAATAATTTGGAATTGCTTCGCGCCAAAGCATTTTAAAATGTGGAGCAACCATTTTATTTTTTTTAGGTAAATTCAACCATATTTGAAAAAGCTCCAAAGGGTTTTCTTCCTCTTTTTTTATTAATGGGAACATTTCTGAATGTTGCACTCCTTTTCCGGCTGTCATCCATTGCACATCTCCATTACCATATCGGCCAGCAGCACCCATCGAATCTGCGTGATCAACAATGCCTTTGCGAACTACAGTTATGGTTTCAAAACCTCTATGTGGGTGGCCTGGAAAACCTGGAACTACCTTGCCATGATACATTCTAAATCCATCTTTTATTATAAAATCATCACCCATGTGGCGGCCATTAAACATCGTTTTGTCTGGTCCCATGGCCTCGTTTCCTTTCGGAAATTTATCTTCGTGGTGTACACAAAACAAAAAAGGATCGGCTGTATCCCATTGAAAACCCAAAGGTTTTATTTTAATAATTGGATTGGGATTTAAAGCATTATATGATTGTTTTAATGATTGAGAAAAGCTTTGCATTGGTGCTGCAAATGCAGCTGAAACTGCCAGTGTTAACCGGCCTAAAAAATTTCTTCTTTCTAATTTATTTGCCATAATTTTGGTTTTAACTCAAGGTAAAAAATTCTGTTTTTTCAGTTGTATGTGAACGTAAAATACCAGCACTTACTAAGTTTATTAGCATTTTTTGTGCCCGCCACCTGCCTATGTTTAGCAGCTTTGTTACTTCTTTTAATGTTATTTTATTTGTGGTGTTTAAGTATTGTAACAATCCTTTTTCGTTTTGGGTATATTCAATGTAAGTATCTGTAAAATTTGTTTGGCGTTTTAGTACATCTAATACTATTTTACTTGCTAGCAGTGTTTTGTCATCAACCCTAATGTGTGCCCACCATTTTCCGTCTTCATCTTTGGCATAGTATGGTTTATCGTTTCCTTCAGGGATTATGCATTCAATTACAGTTTTTCCACCAATTTCCCATTCTATTAGTTCTATTTTTATTTCGGGTTTGCAATAAAAACTAGCTGCCAAATCAAGCATATATTTTTCATCTTCACTTTTTACTCCCGCAATGGTTTTATTATCGTTAACACCCACAAGAAGCGTACCTCCTTTATGGTTGGCAAAGGCCACCATGGTTTTAGCAATTTTTGTGGCAGAAGAAATGGTTTTTTTAAAATCTAAGTTAAAACCTTCTCCCTTACTTATAAGTTTAATTACATGAGGAAACGATATGTGTTTTTGAAAAGTCAATTTCAGTATGCTATTTTAGTTGTTTTTAATTTTGCGTGCAAATATTAAAATATTAAAAGTTTTAATACCGTAAAAGTTTTTAGTATTTGTTAATCAATTATTGTTTTTATAAATAAATACTTAACAATCATTACTAAAAATAGGAGTTTTGGTAGTTTTTTAAAATCCTTTTTTTATTAAAGTCATTAATCCTTAATCTTTATTAATCCTTTTTTTTAAAATATTTAATTAAAACAAACATAAAATACCTCCAATTAAATATATCCAATTAACAAAAAATCAAAATCTTAGGTAATAAACTAGTTGAGGCTTATATTTGCGCCTCAAATTTTAAAGCTTAATAAGCAATGTTAGATAAATTAGAAGCCATTTATACCCGATTTAAGAATGTAGAAGAACTTATCAGTCAGCCAGATATTTTAAGTGACATGAAACGTTTTACTACTTTAAACAAGGAATATAAAAACTTAAGTGGGATTGTAATTAAATACCACGAGCTCAAAAATTTAACCGATAATATTGACAATGCGCGAGATATTTTAAAGAATGAAAAAGATTCGGATTTGCGCGATATGGCCAAAGAAGAATTAGATGAAATAGAACCAAAAGTACAACCTTTAGAAGAGGAAATTAGAATTTTATTAATTCCAAAAGAACCCGAAGACGAGAAAAATGCTACCATTGAAATAAGAGGAGGAACTGGTGGTGATGAAGCTTCACTTTTTGCTGGAGAATTATTTAGAATGTATAGCCGTTACTGTGAAAATAAAGGATGGAGAACAGAAGTATTAGATTTTACAGAAGGTTCTGTTGGTGGATACAAGGAAATAGTAATGGAAGTTACTGGTGATGATGTATATGGAATTTTAAAATACGAAAGTGGTGTTCACCGCGTTCAACGCGTACCCGATACAGAATCGCAAGGAAGAGTGCATACCTCAGCAGCATCGGTTGTGGTTTTGCCCGAAGCCGAAGAAGTGGATGTGGAACTTAATCCAGCTGATATTGAAATGCAAACTTCGCGCTCTGGTGGTGCAGGTGGGCAAAATGTAAACAAGGTAGAATCGAAAGTGCAGTTAACTCACAAACCTTCGGGTATTGTTGTAGTTTGCCAAGTAGAGCGCAACCAAAAAGGTAACCGCGAACGTGCCATGCAAATGTTAAGAACCAAGTTATATGAAATTGAATTAAAAAAACATTTGGATGGTATTTCTAGCAGAAGAAAAACCATGGTTTCTACTGGAGACAGATCGGCTAAAATTAGAACGTATAACTATCCACAAGCTCGTGTAACCGACCATCGGATAGGCTTAACAAAATATAATTTACCCGAGGTTATTAATGGTGATATTCAAGAGTTTATTGACCAATTGCAAATAGCTGAAAATGCCGAAAAATTAAAAGAAGGCGGCATGAATTAAATTGCTCATGTTAAATTTACGTAAATAACCCAAACCATTAATTTTTAATTGTAAGTTTGATACTTACTTAAAATGTTTACATGAAACCAAGTAATTACTTATTTTTATTTTTTATTTTTACTCTTCTTTTTAGTTGTAAAAAAGGATATGAAGGAGATATTAATTCTATTTCAAATCCTGAAACATTTATGGCTGTTAGCAAAATAGAAAGAACTGGAGAAAACAGATTAACAACACGAGTAGATGCTTATTGGTGGGGAACTTCGGAAAAAGGATTTATAACTGGTTATGAAGTGTCGGTTGATAGCATGAAAACATGGGTTTATACTACCAAAACCGATAGCAGCATTTTACTTTTAATTCCGTTTGGAAATGATACTGCCGACTTACCTATTTTTGTGAGAGCAATTGATAATTTAGGACAAAAAGATTTAACACCTGCTAGTTTAATTTATCCTGTTCGTAACTCAGCACCAACTATTTTACTTACCAATATTGCTGGAAAAAAACCAACCAAATCGTTTCCTGCAGTTCATTTTTACTGGGCGGCAAATGATGCCGATGGTTTGCAAGATTTAAATGGTTTCGAAGTTTATTTAAATGATACAAATACAACTAAATACAATTTATCTAATTCTATTTTAGATATAACCATTATGTCTGATAATTCGTTTTCAGATTCATGTTTTGTATTTGCTGGCAATAAAACAAAAGCTCTTGATGCAAGAATTTATGGAATTAAATACAACGCTTGGAATGTTTTTTACATAAAAGCAGTTGACAGAGCAGGACTAAAATCGAAGTTTGTTTTTGACTCTATTTTTATAAAAAAACCAGTTTCAAAAACATTGTTTATAAATGCTTATTTAACTTCGCGCAATACACCTCAAAACTTTATTTCAACCAGAACAAGTTCATTTTTAACCAGTTTTGATACTTTATATTTAAATAATTTCAGTACCACACTTTCTACTTATACCGAACAATCGCCTGATGTATTAACTCAAGCAAGGGTTTTTTCGTTTTTTGATAAAATAATATGGATAAGTGACGAAGGTGCTACTTCTAATACCCTGGCTTTGGCACAACAAAGCACCAATCAGTTTTTTGAAAAAGGGGGTCGTATGTTTATGATGTGTAATTTTGGTTCTGATATCCCAAATGAGTCAGAAAGTTTTGGTTTTACTCCCATTCAAAGGTTGGCTTCCGATTCAAGCGGTTTAACAATAAGAATGAATTTAAATGATGAGTTAAAACCTTATAATAACACTTGGCCTACATTAAAATGTAACATCATTATTTCGAGTGTAAAACCATTTTTTACGCAATCAACTTCGAGTGGTACAAGCAATTTCGACTCGTTATATAAAGCTTCGTTAATTACTTTAGGACCCGGTGGTGCTAAACCTTACTTTGGTCAGTCAAATGTGGTTTCGAAACGTATTTCTTTAAAAAATAATAAGACTGTTTTGGTATTTATGAGCTTGCCCATTCAAAGTTTAAATGGCAATAACAATGCAAATTTGTTTTTAGAAAAAATATTAAAAGACGAATTGGAATTTTAGTTTGAAAAACATAATAATATTTGCATCGGGCAGCGGCAGTAATGCTGAAAACATAGCCCAATATTTTAAAGATAGCATAACAATTAAAGTAGTTGCTGTTTTTACAAATAATGCCTTGGCAGGTGTAATAAACAGAATGGAAAAATTTAATATTCCTTGTATTATATTCAACCGCGAAGAATACAAAAACGAAACTTTATTTTTAAATAAAATTAACACTTTTGAGCCTGATTTAATTGTATTAGCCGGGTTTTTATGGCTTGTTCCCGAGTATTTAGTGAATACTTTTCCCAATAAGATCATTAATATTCATCCTGCATTATTGCCAAAGTTTGGCGGAAAAGGAATGTACGGAATGCATGTACACCAAGCAGTAAAACAAGCAAAAGAGACCGAAACTGGAATTACTATTCATTATGTAAATAATCGTTTTGATGAAGGAAAAACTATATTTAATGCAAAAACCAGTTTAACTGAAAACGATACACCTGAAAGCATAGCAACCAAAATTCATGAATTGGAAATGGCTCATTTTCCTAGAGTGATTGAAGGGCTTTTGAGTAACTAAATTGATTTTGTTTACTTAAAGAGACTATTCCTTTATCTAAGTGCGGGAACAAACCTTTGTCAAAGTTCAAGACTTTGACAAAGTTAAAAACTCGAACAAGGTTTAAAACCTCTATATCTTATAAAACTTTGACAAAGTTAAAAACTTTGACAAAGTAAAAAAACTTTGACAAAGTAAAAAAACTTTGACAAAGTAAAAGAACATCATTTTCTTATAAAACTTCGTCAAAGTTAAAAGACTCCAACAAGGTTTAAAACCTCTATATCTTATAAAACTTTGTCAAAGTAAAAAAACTTTGACAAAGTAGCCAAAGTTATTTTCAGAGTTAGAAAATAAAATAATTATTTACTTTTGATATAATCAAAACTTAAAAATTATATGAACTTGAATTCGCCTTTATTACCCGAAACTTTTTATCATATTTATAATAGAGGTATAAACGGTGAAGATTTATTCAAGCAAGAACGTAATTATAATTATTTTTTAAATAAATATAGTACTTACCTTGAACCAATAGTAGAAACATATGCATACTGTTTATTGAAAAACCACTTTCATTTATTAATTAGGGTAAAAGACATTGATACTTTAAATATTTTTTATACTGAACAAAGTAAAAATAAAGAAACAAAACAAGGTTTACATAATCCCGATTTTATTGTAAGTAAACAGTTTGCTAAGCTTTTTAGTAGTTATACGCAAAGTATAAATATTGCTACAAGCCGAACAGGCTCATTGTTTGAAACACCTTTTAAGCGTATAGAAGTAAAAAGTGAATTATATTTTACAAACCTTATTTGGTACATTCATCATAACCCACAAAAGCACGGGTTTGTTAGCGATTTTAGAGATTATCCTCACTCATCATATCATACACTTTTAAGTAATGGAAGCACTAAACTAAAAAGGAATGAAGCATTAGAATGGTTTGGAAATATAGCCGATTTTAAAAGTTTTCATAATGAAATCCAAAACGAAAAAAATATCAATAATTTAATTATCGAGTTTTAAGTGAGGGAACAAACTCGGTCAAAGTTCAAGACTTTGACAAAGTAAAAAACTCGAACAAGGTTAAAGTTCCAATTTCAAATAAAACTTTGTCAAAGTAAAAAAACTTTGACAAAGTAGCTTAATCCTCACAATGGTAATTTTCATCAATAAAACTAACTTTATGTTCCGTTTTTTCGCCTGCTTGTTTTGCAGCAATCATTTTGTTAATTAAGCGTTGGCGTTCGGTTTTTATTGTTATTCTTAATGCTTCATCTTGAGCAATACTATAGTAACAAATTCCGTCAACAAAAGTCATTTCAGGTTTTGCATAAATGCTTAATGGATTAAAATTCCACAAAACCAAATCAGCATCTTTGCCTACTTTTATACTTCCTAATTTATTATCTAAATGCAACATTTTTGCAGGATTTAAAGTAACCATTTTCCAAGCATCTTCTTCGCTAACATTTCCGTATTTAATAATTTTTGCTGCTTCTTGGTTTAGCCTTCTACCCATTTCAGCATCATCGCTATTTATAGCCACATTTACTCCAACTTTATGCATTATTGCAGCATTAAATGGAATGGCTTCAATTACCTCATACTTGTAAGCCCACCAATCGGCAAAAGTACTTGCGTTCACGCCATGTGCTTTCATTTTGTCAGCTACTTTATACCCTTCTAAAATATGGGTAAAAGTATTTACTTTAAATTTCATGCTATCTGCTACGTGCATTAACATATTTATTTCGCTTTGCACATAACTGTGGCAACTTATAAATCGTTTAGCATTTAATATTTCTACTAATGCATCAAGCTCTAAATCTTTTCTGGTTAATTTAGGGCTAGCAGCTAATTTTTTTTCATATTGTTTTGCTCTTAAAAAAGCATCGTAATACAATTGTTCTACGCCCATTCTTGTTTGCGGATACCTATTGGTTTCAATGCCCCAATTACTTTGTTTTACATTTTCGCCCAAGGCAAATTTTATAAATCCATCGGCATTTTCAATTTTCATTTTTTCGGGTGATGAACCCCAACGCAATTTTATAATTGCACTTTGCCCTCCTACAGGATTGCACGAACCATGCAATAATTGAGCTGATGTTACTCCACCTGCTAATTGCCTATAAATATTAACGTCTTCACTATAAACAACATCGCCAATTCTTACTTCGGCAGTAATAGCTTGCGAGCATTCATTCACACCACGAGTGATGGCAATGTGCGAATGTTCATCAATGATTCCGTTGGTTAAATGTTTGCCAGTTGCATCAATTACTTTGGCATTATTTATACTTAAATTTTTACCTATTGCTACAATTTTACCACTACTAATTGCTACATCTGTTTCTTTTAAAACACCTTCCTTTTCATTACTCCAAACGGTAGCATTTTTAAAAATTATGGTTTCAGCAATAGGTTTTATACTCCAACCATAATCGGTAAAAGGATATACTATATTACCCAAATTTATAGTTGCAATAGTATCTGTTTTTTTAGTGTCCTTTTTTATGTCTTCTACCTTTTCTGCTTTAAAATCAGCATAAGTTCCATCGTTAAATTGGGCTTTACCCATAAATACTTTTACATTGTTTACTCCATTTAATATTTCAGTTTTATCTATCCAAAAATTGAACTTTAACGATTCGTTATTTTTATTTGCCATTTTAAAAACAACAGTCATCATATCGGGCTGTAAATTCAAATTCGATTTTAAAGTATCTTTACCTAACAGTGCTATATTGGGTTTACTTTCATCACCATCAATTTTTAAAATATAGTTTTCAAAACTTTTTAAATTCAAAGAATATTTTCCTCTTAAATCAGTTTCAGGAATAGTGTTTACAGTATTTTTTTTCCCTTTTATCCAATGTTCTAAAATCATCGCATCTTTTTCGAAAAAGGGTTTGTTGGTTATAAAAAAATTAGCCAATTTATTTTTTTCTATTGAACCAACATTTGCATCAGCTTTAATTAATTGAGCTGGAATTTTTGTTAAAGCATTAATGGCAGCATTTTCATTTAAACCATACAAAACGGCTTTTTTTAAGTTTTTAATAAACTCATTGGCATCGTTACAACCATAACTTGTTATAGCAAAATTAATATTAGCTTGGGTTAATAATTTGGCATTTGCTGGGGCCATTTCCCAATGTTTCATATCGGCTGTACTCACATAATTGGCATCAAATACATCTTCTACTTCATATGGTTTTGGAAAGTTAATTGGAACAATTAAAGTTGTATTTGATTCTTTAATTTCATTTAATCTTTGGTATTCATCGCCTGCTCCTTTTATTATAAAATTAGTGTTAAACTCTTTTGCAATTTTATTGGCCCTAAGCACCGATAGTTTGTCATCAACCTGAAAAATTGCAGGTAACTGTAAACTTTGGTTTAAGGATTCAAGCGTTAAATTTTTTTCAATCGATTGTGTTTTGTACCAATTGGCATCATAAAATGTTTGTCTTAACAAAGCTATACTTCCCATTAATGAGTTTGGATAATCTTGCACCGAACTGCCCTTGTTTAAACTATAACCTGTGGCAGCTTTTGGCAAAACTATTAAACTATTTTCATTTGAATTTAATGTTAAAACCAAAGCTGAAGTACCTCTGCTTATTCCATCGTGGTTTCCGGTTAGCACAGTTCCAAAACCACTTTCAATATATTGTTTCGATTTTTTTTCATCAAAACTAAAGTAATCAACAGCATTCAACTCTGCTTTTATGGCATCGTTCCAAGCATAAGCACCTTTTTTATTGGTATTATATTGCGCATTTCCTTTGGTATTATTTGTCATATTTAAACCGTAGTTCGAATACAAATCGATAAACGAAGGATAAACATATTTTCCTTTTAAATCTATTAATAAAGCATCTTTTGGAATAGGAATTCCTTTTCCAAAGTTTTCAATTATACCGTTTTTAACCACTATGGTAGCATCAATCATTTTGTTTTCATTGTTCGAAAAAACCGATGCATTTACCAATACATAATAATTAGGAATTATTGAAAATGGTCCGTTTACAGGATTAGTTTCTTGCGCTGAAGAATTGATTGGCAAAAAGCAATAAGCAAAAAGCAATAGTAAGGTTAAATGTATTGTTTTATTCATAAAATATTTTATATAAAAACAGCAATATATAAAAATTTATGAAAGTTGATATTACTATTTTTTATTAATAAAAATATCATGTTTTTAAATAAGTTTGTTGTATATAAAAATAGCATTTAACTTAATAATTATCCAATGAAATACATAAAAACCTTTATACTTTTTTGCTTAAGTTTAAACTTATTGGCACAAACTAATATTGAATTAATTGATAGCAATAACTTTTTTTTAGGTGAAGGTGTAATTCTTAGCAAAACTTCTTTTAGGGGTTTGTGCGTAGTTAACGACACGGTAATATGGGCAAGTGGCAGCCGAGGCACCTTAGCAAAAAGTGTCAATGGAGGCAAATCTTTTGTATTTATTCAATTAAAAGAATATGCTAAAAGCGATTTTAGAGACATAGAAGCATTTAGTGATAAAATAGCCATAATGATAAGTAGTGGTTCGCCTGCGTATATTTTAAAAACCATTGATGGAGGATTAACCTGGGACGAAGTATATAAAAATACAGACAGTGCTTACTTTTTAGATGCTATTGATTTTTGGAATGAGGAGAATGGAATAGTTTTAGGCGACCCTATTAATGGCAATTTTTATATAATTAAAACAAATAATGGTGGTGAAAAATGGGAAGCATTAAATTCCAATATTACTCCTAAAGCCGAACAAGGAGAAGCCGTTTATGCAGCAAGTGGGACTAGTTTACAATGTTGGGGTAAAAGCGAATTTGGTTTTGTAAGCGGAGGTATGTATGCCAGTTTTTATAAATTTAAAAATACTTATTCTAAATCAATTAAAACCAATTTAAAAATTCAACAAGGAAGCAATTCAAAAGGAGCTTATTCGTTAGTAAAAAGCAAAAGTGGTTTTTTTGCAGTTGGTGGCGACTATAGAAACGATTCGGCAGTGTATAAAAACTTTGATGAAATTGGGGCAAGTTTAATGTATGAAGACATGGGTTGTAACCCTTATGGATATAGATCGTGTATTGAAAAAATAACGCCTTCTGTTTACATTGCTTGTGGAACTAATGGAGTTGATATTTTTAATTATACTCAAAAAAAATGGACAAATATTAGCAACCAAAGTTTTAATGTGGTGCAAAAAGCAAAGCAAGGCAAGGTGGTTTTTTTGGCGGGTAATAAAGGTAAAATTGGTAGATTAGTTAATTGATAATAATGGAAAGTAATGATTAGGTTTTTGTAAAAGTTGTTTTTCTCCGTCTATTGCAAAGCCGAGTTTATAGCCAATATTGTCTTCCGCTATCAACTATACGTTTTCGTTGTTTTCTTAAGGAATAAAAAGCATTACTTTTTTATTCGCTATTTTTTCTTTTACCCAACCTACTGCTTGTTTAGTAGTTTCACAAGCTGTTATAGAAAATGATTTTTTAAAACCCACTGAATAGTGTAAATAATTAATAAAAAAAATAATTTTTAAACGCTATGTCAAATGGAAAAGTTATTGCAAACTGTCTTTCTTTTAATTTATAAAGTCGTGGTTTTGCCTGTATACGTTCCAAATTATACCTATTGCAAAACCCAATCAAAAATGTTATCCATTTCTTTCTTTGATAAACTGTCAACGATAATAATTTTGTTGTTTAGTTTTTCTTGTTCGGGTAAATGTTTCATGGTAAAAATATAATTTGCACAAACATCATTTTTATTTAAAAAGTCAAACCAAAATGGTTTAAGTGCTTTTTATTGAAAGTTTAAAGGGCTTTTATTTTATTTCCTTTAGGCAAATGTGTAACTTCGGCTAATCCCAAAGCTTCTATTAACGGTGGAATATACATTCCTACTCTTCCTCTAAATCCTTTTTTTAATACATACCAACCACCCACAGGATTATTTCCAGCACGCCCCCAAGCTTCTACTGTTCCTTCTTTTGCAGGCTTTTGCTCATCGGTACTGCCCAGTTCCATCCAATCGCCATGTGCTTTAAGTATAGCATGTAAGTCGTTAACAATTCTAATATCATAATGTAAAATTGTTTTACCAACAGTACATACCAATATTTCTTTTCCATCTTTTCCATCTATATGCATTGTAAATTCTGATGATAACGGTGGCGTTTTTAATGTCATAGGGTTTTGTTTTGGTCCAATTTTATTTTTCATTTTATTTATAAATTTGAAAAACTAATACTTTTTATTATGGTTTTTTAAATACAAATAGAACCTCTAAATGCCCTGCCACCATAGTATGATTCTGCTCCATTATGGTAAACAAATACAGTTTCAAAACGGTAATCAGCAAATATTGCTCCACCAAGTTTTCTAATATTAGGCGGTGTAAGTATCCAACTCGATGTTTTAGTATCAAAATTACCCAATTTTTGCAATGCTTTATACTCTTCTTCTGTAAGAATTTTTATACCCATTTCATTTGCTAAACCTATCGCACTGTTTTTGGGTTTAAATTCTTTTCTAGCTTCTAAAGCTTCATTGTCGTAGCAAATACTTCTTCTTCCTTTTGGGCTTTCAGGTGAACAATCATAAAAAACATATTCATCATTTTCGTTATCAAACCTTACCACATCGGGTTCGCCACCTGTTTTTTCCATTTCATTTAACGACCATAATTTTTCACTATTGCCTAAAAGTTTGCCTTCTATTTTTGTCCATTCAAGTCCAATATGGCGGTTCATATTTTTTTCAAAACGAGTTTTCAAAATCTTTATTAATTCCTCTTGCGCTTCTTTTATTAATAGTTTTTTTTGTTTCATAAT
>CAMCEM010000056.1 GCA_945873755.1 Chitinophaga pinensis
CAAGTAATCAAGGTACTAAAAATTGAACTTGCATTTGTGAAAAAAAGTGTATCTATCAATAAAATAGACTAAAAACAAAAAAGCACTTTTCAAAAAAAAAAGTGCTTTTTAAAAAATAAAAAATAAAATTTGAATTATAAAAATGTGCAAATTCCTTTTTAATGGAATTATCCTGCCATTTTTCTAAATAATAAAAACAAAGCACCAGCCAATATAATTGTAACGGGCAAAGTTAAAGCCCATGCTATGGCAATATTTCTTATAGTTCCTGCTTGTAAGTTTTTTATTCCTTTGCTTGCAACCATACTTCCAGCAATACCTGACGATAAAACTTGGGTTGTACTAACCGGCAAACCAAATGCCGTTGCCAAACCAATAGTTCCAGCAGCAACCAATTCGCTTGATGCACCTTGAGCATAATTTAAATGTTGTTTTCCAATTTTTTCACCAATTGTTGTAACAATGCGTTTCCATCCTATCATTGTTCCTAAACCTAACGATAATGAAATCATTAAAATAACCCATACAGGCGAATACTCAGTAATGGTTTTAACTGATTTTATAGATTCTTTTAAATTAATTTTATCTTGAATACTTATTGGAATGGTCTTGCTTGCTCTAACAATTTCTATTTCTTTGGCTAGTTTAGTGACTTCTGATTTTATTTCAAATTTTTCAGCATTGCTTAAACTGTCCAAAGGTTTATACGTTATTTTTGAATTAACTTTATTGGCAATTAATTGAATTTTTGCTACTTCTAAGCTGTCTTCTTTAATCAATTTAGACGACATTGTTTTGTCAATTATTGAAGTAACATTATGCATTTCGTATTTTATTTTTGATAAATCAACATCTAAATTTATTGCAAAATAACTTGGAACAATTGCAATTAAAATTAACATAACTAAACCAACTCCTTTTTGACCATCGTTACTACCATGGCTGTAACTTACTCCAGTACATGTTAATAACAATATCATTCTTATCCAAAATGGAGGTGGATCGTTTGTTTTTGGAGCTCTAAATATTGCTTTATTTCTAACAAACACCCTAAGAACGTACATTAAAAATATTGATAAACTAAAACCAATTAAAGGAGATATTAATAAACTTAATCCTATATCACCCGCTTTACTCCAATTCACATAATTACCACTTTTTTCGGCTATTAATGAGTATGCTAATCCAACACCTAAAATGCTACCAACTAAAGTATGCGAACTTGAACAAGGAATACCAAAATACCAAGTTCCTAAATTCCATATTATTGCAGTAAGCAATAACGACATAATTAAAGCCACACTATGGTATATGTTTTGGTCGGCTAACATTTCGCTCGGAATTAAATAACTTATACCCATGGCCACAGTTATACCACCTGCAAATACTCCTACACTATTCCAAATAGCACTCCAAATTACAGCTACCCAAGGCTTTAATGAGTTTGTATAAATTACAGTTGCAACTGCATTTGCAGTGTCATGAAATCCGTTTATGAATTCGAAAGCACAAGCTGAAAATAAACATATGATTAATAAAGTTGTTAAAGTTGGGTCTAATCCAAACATATTATTATTGTTATTTACGGGCGAAAGTATTATTTAGTGAATAAAATACAATGTTAAGTAATTGTAAACACAACTTATTATTTTTATTTAAAAAAACATTAAATAATTTATAATTGTATCCTAAATTTAAACTTTATTCGTTATTAAAATTTATACTGTTAATATGAAATTATTAAAATATATTTTTCTATTTGTACCTATTGTTACATTTGCTCAAAGAGGCGGAATTGGTTCGTTTGAGTTTTTGAATAATTATACCAATGCACGAATAGCAGCTTTAGGAGGAAGTGCAATAGCCACCTCACACAACGATGCAAGTTTGGTAATTAATAATCCTGGTTTACTATATGCTACCTTAGACAAACAATTAACTTTTAATTACTTAAAATACTTTGGTGACATAGGTAGCGGCTATGTTGGTTATGCCTTTAACACTAAAAAAGCTGGTCCTTTAATGATAGGTTTACAGTATATGAATTATGGTAATTTTGATAAAAAAGACATTGATAACAATAATTTAGGATCATTTGCTGCCAATGATTTTGCATTTCATATTTCAAACTCACGAACAATAAAAAAATGGAATGTAGGAGCTACAGCTAAATTGGTGTATTCTGTTTTAGAATATTATAATAGTGTAGGTATTGCTGCCGATATAGGTGCTACATATAAAAATAAAGATAGTTTATTTGTTTTTAGTGCGGTGGTAAATAACTTAGGTTATCAAATTACAACTTATACTGGAGGCGATAGGCAATTGTACCCTTTTAATATACAAATGGGTTTTAGTAAAAAATTTGCTCATAACCCATTACGTATTTCAATTATTGCACACAACCTTCAAAAATTTGGTAATTTGCTTTATCAAAATTCAAATAAAAATAATAGAAATATCGACTTATCGACAGGAAATGCAATAGAAGAAGATTTTACGGTATTGAGTTATACAATGAGCCACATTATTTTTAGTACTGAAATACTTTTAGGAAAAAAACTAAATCTTCGGTTTGGTTATAATGATTTAAGGAGAAGAGAATTGGCATTGATTGATGCTAGAACTTCTGCGGGCTTTAGTTGGGGATTTGGTATAAAAGTAAATAAATTTATGTTTTCTTACGGAAGTGCCTCATTTTATTCTGGAAATGCAACCAATCATTTCTCAATTAATACTAACTTGCAAGAGTTTTATAAAAAGAAAAATTAAATGAATCAAATTGTTATTGCTATTGATGGTTATTCATCGTGTGGGAAAAGCACAATTGCTAAGGAACTTTCTAAAATTTTAAAATATAAATATGTAGATACTGGTGCAATGTACAGAGCAGTTACTTTATATTTTATTCAAAATAATATTGATTTTAAAAACATTGAAGAAGTTAACAAAGCATTAGACAATATAAAAATAACATTCGTTATAAATAAAGAAACGTTAATTCAAGAAACGTTTTTAAATAATGAAAATATAGAAAACGAAATAAGAGTTAACCCCAGAGTAGCTGGCTTTGTAAGCGAGGTAAGTGCAATAAGTGAAGTGAGGCGATTTTTAGTTAAACAACAGCAAGAAATTGGGAAACAAAGAGGAATAATAATGGATGGTAGAGATATTGGAACAGTTGTTTTTACCGATGCTGAACTAAAATTATTTATTACTGCAGAACCAAATGTTAGGGCTCAACGAAGATTTGAAGAATTAAAAGACAAAGGAAAAGGTACAACTTTTGAAGAGGTTTTAGCTAATTTAACAAAGAGAGATTTTATAGATTCAAATAGGGCAGATTCTCCATTGTTTAAAGCCCCTGATGCTATCGAAATTGACAATAGCAAAATAAATCAAGTAGAACAATTAGAACTAATTATGAAATTAGTAAATGAAAGAATTGGATTAAAGGCCTAACTACTTCTTTACTCTTACTAATTGAATTACTTTAATTTTATCTAAAAATAAAATTATTGGATAAACAGGATCAATTTCCCACCACTTTGCAGCAAAATTAGCTCTAGAACCAGCATGATGGTGGTTATTTTGAAATAATTCACCCAACATTAAAAAATCAATAAACAATGTATTTTTTGAATGGTCTTTTTCATTAAAATTTCTATATCCATATTTATGTCCTGCCCAATTTACAATTGCACCATGAACTGGACCCATTAAAAAATGAATTGGTAATAGTAAATACATCCACCAACTTGTGGCAAAGTGGTAATAAAAAAGAACATATCCTACTCCAAACAACAACCTACTCGTCCAAGTATTTGCAATCCAATCTATGACTTTCCATTCAGGAAAATTTCTATCAAATTTTTCATCATAATTTAATTTATTTGTGTGTATACCACTAAAAATTTTATATGTGTACTTCATCATAGTAATTACTTCTTTAAAAAAAAGTGGTGAGTGTGGATCTTTCTCAGTATCGCTGAAGGCATGGTGCATTCTATGCATAATGGCATAAGGACGAGGAGTTAAATAGGAAGCACCTTGGGTTAAATAAGTAAATAAATAAAAGAATTTCTCCCAAAATTTATTCATTGTAAACATTTTGTGGGCTGCATACCTGTGCAAATAAAATGTTTGACAAAAAAGTGATAAGTACCAATGAAGTATAAAGAAAGTTAAAATTGCCATTTGATTAAATTGAAGTACAAAAATAAAAAGGGATTTATACAAAACAATGAATAATTATATAAATTCATTGATTTGAGTCAAATAAATAGTTAATTAAAATATGTTTAATTTCCAAAATACCATACTTAAAATTCCTAAAATCATTATAAGTTTTAGTAAAAAACTTATTAAAGTAAAATCTTTTTTTATATCAGCTTTTTTTATTAAAAACAAAATATAAATAGATGGTAATAAAACTGTTATTAGTATATATATAGAAAATAAATTAATGAAATTCAAAAAATTAATTTCATTATAAATAAAAATTAAAATAAAACAGCCAACTATAAATACAATTTGTAAGTAAACTAAAATATTTTTGGTTTTTTTTACTCCAAGTTTAATTGGAATTGTATTGGCTTTAAATTTAAAATCACCTTTTATATCTTCAGTATCTTTAATTATTTCTCTTATTAAATTACTAAAAAAAGCAAAAATAGAATAAGCTAAACATGCAATTAAATTAATTCTATTATCGAAAGGTATTAATATAAAAATGGTTGAGGCTGTCATTAAAGCAACTAAAATATTGCCTAATAAAAAACTTTTTTTAAAAAATTGAGAATATAACCACAGCAATAAAGAGCAAATAAAAACCAATACCGCCACTCTGTAAGATATAAACCAGGCTAAAGATATTGCTAAAATATTGAAAGCTGAATGTAAAAAAATAGCCCATCGTCTACTTATATATTTACCAATTATTACCGATTTTGGTTTATTAACCATATCTAGTTTAATATCCATGTAGTCATTTATTATATAACCAGCTGCAGCAGAAAGAAAAGTGGCTCCAATTAAATAAAGAAATCTACTAGAAAAAATTTCGTTGAATTTTATTAAATCATTTAGAAAAAAATAACTAAATATTTGTGTGATAGTAATAATTAATATGTTTTTGTAACGTATTAATTTAAAAAAACTAATAATTATATTATTCAAACTTTTAGAATCCAATTTCTGTAACTCCACCACTTACAATAAATTTCATAAAATTAGTTGGATTGCCATCATAATTTTTAATTTTACTTTTTTCTATAAAAAACAAGTTACCACTAAATGCATATGAATGTGGAAAATAAACACCAACTAGCCCTGGTAAGCTTATGTCATTTAAATCATCTTGAGTAATAAAGCCAGGTTTAAAAACCCCTTGGGTTAATTCAACTAAAACAGGTTTTGAAAATTTTTTCTTTTCCCCTACAAATGCCTCCATTAAGTCTTTAACAGAAGTATAGATAATTTTAATAAAAGGTAAACTCGATAAAAATTCATCAACTATATTAAATAATGGTTTTGAAATAATGCTTGAGCCAACCCAACCGATTAGTATAACAGAAACAATTACAACCAAAAAACCTATTCCTGGTATGTCAATTGGAATTATTTTGTCAACCGAAATTACAACGCTTGAAACAACATAAAAAGTTAAAAGTATTGGTAAACAAACTAGCAATCCTTTAAAAAAATAATTCAATAACTTTTTTAAGACTAATTTTATATTCCTTGTATCTATTTTCATAAATGAAATTTTATGCAAAAGTAGTTTAATTTAAATTTTTTGTGTAATCATTTTACTAATAAAATCCCACAAAACAATTCCTCCAGAAACTGATACATTTAATGAGTGTTTTGTTCCAAATTGAGGAATTTCAATACAACTATCAACTAAATTAATTACTTCGGCTGAAATACCTTCTACTTCATTACCAAAAACAAAACAATTAATTTTATCAAAATCGAATTCAGCATTATTTAACATTATACTTTTAATTGTTTGTTCTACACCATACACTCTAAATTTATTTAATTTTAAAAATTCAATACACTCTATTGTAGTTTCAAAATATTGCCAATCAACTGATTCTGTTGAACCTAAAGCTGTTTTAAAAATTTCTTTATTGGGTGGAGTAGCTGTAATACCACATAAATAAATTTTATCAACATTAAAAGCATCACATGTTCTAAAAAAAGAACCTACATTTTGAGCACTTCTTATATTGTCTAAAACAATCGAAATATTATTTTTGGGTTCAGTTTTAATCTCATTCACACTTTTCCTTAAAAGTTCAAAAGAATTACGTTTTTCATTTTTCATTCCACAAAAGTGATGTTTTAATCTACAATAATAAATTGTTAATTTATCATTTAACTTAATTATTCAATATTAAATTTTATATTTGTAAAAATTTTCAAGGTAAACAAATCAATTTCAATTATATGACTAATAAGACAAACAAATTATTTTTAACTTTATTGTGTATCTCACTGACACAATTACTATTCTCACAGGTTAATTTAAGCGAAGCAATAATTACAACAAATAATGGTGAGTTAAAATTTAAAAGTGATGACGATGGTGCACCCAAAAAAGAATATTCTAAATGGAGTGCAGATTTAAACTTAGGTCTTCCTTACATGTTTTCTCCAATTGGATATAAGTTAACTGGAATGGGTGGAATTGGAGTTAGATATTCTTTTTCACAAAAATTATCGTTGGGATTACAGTATGATTTAGCATTCTTTTCTGGAGAAAATTCTAGTGCTAATTCAGTATTGAACGGTAGTAATGCAAAACCTGAGAATATAAAAGATTATTCAACTTTTACAACTACAATTGGATTAGATTGCAGATTAAATTTAAGAAACTTAATTTTTGGTGAACCAGAAAATTTGAAAAAATGGAATCATTATTATGTATTTGGTTTTGGATTTATGAGTTACAGAAATGATAATAATATTGTTGGCGGAGGTACATCAAAACTAGACTATCCTTTATTTGAAGGAAAAGGCGCTGCTACAATTGGTACAAGATATTACAGAGGGGGTTACGAAGTTCGTAATCATTTAAATAATAAAATTGATTTATTAGGAAGTGTTAATTTTAACATTGTTGAATCGTATTGGATAGATGGTGCAGGTGAAGAAAAAAATTATAGAAATCAGCTAATGGCAAAAATTGGTGTTTCATATAAATTTGGAATTAAAGGAAACAAAGAGCTAATTGATTGGGCTTATTCAAATTACAGTTATTCTAAGCAAGCAAAAGAAGTAGCAATAGAAAATATTCCTGTAATTGATAAACCAAAAGTGGTTGACGTTCCAAAAGTTGAACCTAAAGTTGAACCTACTGTTGTTCCAGTTATTGAACCAGTTGTTGTTCCTGAGCCAGTAAAACCTATTGAAGTAATACCTACTCCAGAACCTGTAAAACCAATTATAGAGCCTGTTGTTCCTAAGGTAGAACCAGTTGTAGTTCCCGTACCTGAACCTGTTAAACCTAAGGAAGAACCAATTGTAGTTCCGGTTCCTGAACCTGTTAAACCTAAAGTTGAACCTGTAGTTGTTACGGTTCCAGTGGTAGCTGAAAATAAAGATGAAGTAACAGAGCCAGACAATATGTACAATGTAGTTGTTGCATGTTATGGATTAAATCATTTAGACTTAGCAATTAAATATAGAGATTCTATTCGCAAAAAAGGTTTTAAAGCAAATGTGTATAGATCATTAGGATCAAAGCTATATAGAGTAATGACAACAAGCTCAGATGATCAGGGGTCTGCACTAAAAGTACTAAAACAATCGAAAGTAGAAATTGACCCACAATCTTGGTTTTATTTGTACAATAAACAATAATATGTAGATAAAAGCCCCGAAAGGGGCTTTTTTTATGCCTAACAAGTTTTAATTTAGCATATTCAAAAAATAATAAATTATACTATGAAAAAGGTACTTTTAATTTTATTCTGTTTTACAATTAATTTGATATTTGCCCAAGAAAATGTTTCACCAAATACAAATGAAAGTGATAATCCAAACGCTACTAAAACAGATAGAAACGATTTTAATAAACCAGTGCTAAGTAAATGGGCGTTAGGCGTTGGAGTTGGTGGTTCTTACACATTGTTTGATATCTATCAAGATTTAATTAATCCTGTTTATAGTTTAAATTTAAGATACTCTTTTGGACATGTTTTCTCAGCTAGAGTAATTGGAATGTATGGAATATATTCTGGTAAAAATGAAAGCGGTGTGAAAAAAATTTATGGTTTTGCAAACGATATTTCTCAAGTTGGTATTCATTTAGTTTCAAATTTAAGTAGTATAAATTTCAGAAAAAGAAATCCAAATCTTTTATTTTATGGTTTTACTGGTTTTACTTTAGCTTTTAGTAATGGAATTACCGATAAAAGTATTGGGCCAGATTCAACAAGGATTACATATTTAGGAACAGATTATACAATACCTTTAGGAATTGGTGTCAAATATAAGCTAACAAATCAATTTGATTTTGGAATGGAAGCTGTTTTAAACATGGCTCGTTCAGATAATTTTGATTTATATGATCCAAATCCAAACTTGGGTTTTTCTGATTATTTTGGATCAGTTACTTTTAATTTAGGTTATAATTTTACTGGTCAAAAAAGAATTCAGCATATTGATTGGTCAAATCCAGTATCAACTATTTATGATGATATTGTTAATAAAGCAAAAAAAGATAGTGAAGAATTGAAAAGAGACAGTGATAAAGATGGAATTCCTGATTATTTAGATTTAGAAGCTGCAACTAAACCAGGTTATAAAGTTGATGTAAAAGGAGTAACTTTAGATAGTGATGCTGATGGTATTCCAGATACTGAAGATACAGACCCTTATGGTTTTAACCAAATGCTAAGTATTTATTATCCAGCTGAAACATTTAAAATTAAATCGTCACAGAACGTATTACAATTTTCCGATTCCGTTCCAGAAGCAGATTTTGTTACAATGAGTTCTGAAGGTTATGGTTTACCTATTATTACTTTTGAACCTACAAAATACGATATTCACGTAGAACAATATCCATTATTACAACAAATTGCGAGAATAATGACTATTGATACTAGTGTTTTTGTAGCTATTATTGGCCATGCAGATAACAACAGACCTGATATGACTCAATTAACAATTGCTCAAAAAAGAGCATTGGCTGTAAAAAGACAATTATCAAAAATATTTGAAATTAACCCTGAGAGAATTATAGTTTTTAGTGAACAAGATGCATTTGTAAAAAAATATAAAATGCAGACTGAAGGACTAAATAGAAAAGCAGAATTTAGATTAATTAGAAAACAGCCATAAAATTTATATTTACTTTAAAAGCCATCTCAAAAAGATGGCTTTTTTTTATG
Source organism: Chitinophaga pinensis (assembly GCA_945873755.1). Classification (GTDB taxonomy): domain Bacteria; phylum Bacteroidota; class Bacteroidia; order UKL13-3; family UKL13-3; genus JAAFJM01. The sequence goes on from CAMCEM010000056.1 coordinate 9,408, forward strand.
TTATAAACTTTCAATATTGTATTTAAGTTAAAAATAGTTGAAATTTGCTCCGCAATAAATAAAATGGCAGTATATAAATTTAAATTAACTTTTGAAGATTACGAAGATACTTATAGAGTAATCGAAATAAAATCGAATCAAACATTTCTTGATTTTCATAAAGTAATACTTGAATCAATTTCTTTTGATGAAAAGCAACTTGCTTCTTTTTTTATGAGTAACGATACTTGGAGAAAAGAACAAGAAATTACTTTAGAGGACATGACGGATGATCCTGAAAATCCTATTCCTGAAATGAAAACTGCAAAACTTAGTCAGTTTGTAAACGATCCACATCAAAAAATAATATATGTGTATGATTTTATGGCTATGTGGACTATGCGTTTGGAATTATTTGGAATTGAAATAAAAGAAAATCCTAAGTTTACCTATCCAAGAATAGGAAAAACAGTTGGTTTGGCTCCCAAGCAATACGATAAAGTTCAAAGATTTGGATTGGTTGACGACAATGAATTTGATGAAATAACTAAAAATTATTTAGATAAAACAGAAGAAATTGGTGGCGAAATAAGTGATGATGAAGCTGATGAATTTGGATTATTTTCAAAAGATGCTGATGCCTCAGAAGATGAAAATTTAAATAGTCCTTCTATTGGATTAGACGATTTTTGATAATAAATTATTATTAAAAAAATGCAAGCTCAAAAAGCTTGCATTTTTTGTTTAAAAAAGAATAATAAACATAAACAAACAAAGTGCATTATTGCAACGCAAATAATAAAAATAATGAATTTAAATTTAAAAAGACCACTAATTATTTTTGATTTAGAAACTACTGGTATAAGTATTTCTAAAGATAGAATTGTAGAAATGGCTTCTATAAAAATAGGTATAGATGGAAGTGAGGAAGTTAAATCAGAGAGATTTAACCCAACAATTCCAATTCCTGCAGAAGTTTCGGCAATACATGGTATTTTTGATGAAGATGTTACTGACAAACCAACATTTGCCGAAAAAGCCAAAGAATATGCCGATTATTTTAAAGGATGTGATTTTGGTGGTTTTAATTCAAACAAATTTGATTTTCCAATGTTGGTTGAAGAAATGCTAAGAGCCAATGTTGATTTTGATATTGAAGGCAGAAAATTTGTTGATGTACAACGTATTTTTCATCAAATGGAGCAACGAACATTGAGTGCAGCATATAAGTTTTATTGCAATAAAAATCTTGAAAATGCACATAGTGCCGAAGCAGATACAATTGCAACTTACGAGGTTTTAAAGGCACAAATTGAAAAATATCAAGATATTGGAAACGACATGGAATCGCTTCATAAAATTAGTGGCCAGGCTAACTTGGTTGATTTAGCAGGAAGAATAGTAATGAACGATAAAGGCGAAGAAGTTTTTAATTTTGGTAAACACAAAGGTAAAATGGTTAGTTATGTTTTTAAAAATGAACCAGGTTACTACCAATGGATGATGGACAATGATTTTTCGTTAGACACAAAAAGAAAGCTAACCAAAATAAAATTAGCAGGTTTTGGTAAAAAATAATTTTATACTAAAACACAACTTATAATGACTAATAAAGAACGAATAATGCTATTTACTTTAGCAGCTATAAATTTTGTTAATATAATGGACTTTATGATAATGATGCCATTAGGTCCAAATTTAATTAATACTTTTAAAATTGAACCTTCCGATTTTAGTATTTTAGTTTCCTCCTATTCAATAAGTGCTTTTATTTCGGGTATTATAACTACATTTATTATAAACAAATTTGAAAGAAAAGATTATTTGCTAAAAATATTTATAGGATTTTTAATAGGAACATTTGCTTGCGGATTAGCTCCTACTTATATAACTTTATTAATAGCAAGATTTATAACAGGTTTATTTGGTGGCGTTTTGGGGGCTATAGTACTTGCTATTGTAAGCGATGCAATTCCATTTGAAAGAAGAGGGACTGCTATGGGAATAATTATGGCGGCATTCAGTTTAGCTTCGGTTGCTGGAGTTCCATTTGGTATTTTTATTGCAACTTATACCAAAGGTTATACTTTTTTAGGTTGGCATGCTCCATTCTTGTTTTTAGCTTTTTTAGGAATACCAGTATACTTTTTTGTTAGAAAATTTGTTCCTCGCCAATCAAAGGCTACTCAAATGGCCGCTGCCCAAATGAATGTAATGCTTAATATTAAAGCTATTTTTAATAATAAAAATAATTTAATGGCCATGCTTTTAGGAGTAATAATGATGATGGGCCACTTTTCTATTATTCCTTTATTAAGTACTTATATGGTTAGCAATGTAGGAATGTTAGAAGCAGATTTACCCCTAATTTATTTAGTAGGAGGTGCTTTTTCATTAATAACTTCGCCATTAATTGGAAAATTAGCAGACAAATTTGGTAAACTAAAAGTATTTGTTTTTTTAGCTACTTTGTATACTATTCCAGTATTTTTAATTACAAACTTAGCACCAAATCCACTTTACTTAGTTTTAACAATTTCGGCTATATTTTTTGTTTTTTCTGGACGATTTATTCCTATGCAAGCAATGGTAACTGGAGCAGTTGAACCTAAAATAAGAGCTAGTTTTATGAGTTTCAATAGTTCAATTCAACAATTGGCAAATGGAATTGCAGCTTTTTTATCTGGAATGGTGGTATTAAATGTAAATGGTAAATTAATACATTACAATTTACTTGGATATTTTAGCATTGCAATGGCATTTTTAAGTATTTTTATTGCATTAAAATTAAAATCAGCAGATGGAAAAAAGTTTTAAATATGACTTTATAATTATTGGTGGAGGAATAGTAGGATTAGCAACCGCCTACCAATTATTGTTAAAAAATAAATACTTAAAAATAGCAGTAATAGAAAAAGAAAGTGAAGTTGCTGCCCACCAAACAGGGCATAACAGTGGTGTTATTCATTCAGGTTTATATTACAAACCTGGAAGTTTAAAAGCTCAAAATTGTATAGCTGGTTACCGAATGTTAATTGATTTTTGTGATGAAAATAACATACCTTACGATTTGTGTGGCAAACTAGTAGTTGCAAGTAATGAAAGAGAAATATACGAATTAGATAAACTTTTTGAACGAGGAATTGAAAATGGATTGGTTAATAATACCATTATTGAGGAAGGCAGAATTAAAGAGTTTGAACCAAATTTAAGAGGTGTAAAAGCAATTCATGTTCCTTATACTGGCATTATCAATTATGCTTTGGTTTGCCAAAAACTAGCTGATTTAATTTCTTTAAATGGTGCTGAAATATTTTTAAACCATTTAGTTGAAAAGATAGATAACCATTCCGGCTTTGCTACCATTAGCACTAGCCAAAAAGAGTTTGAAACAAAGCAATACATTAACTGCGCTGGTTTATATAGCGATAAAATAGCTTTATTGAGTAAGGAAAAAATTGACACTAGAATTATACCATTTAGAGGTGAATATTTTATGTTAAAACCCGAAAAAAGGAATTTAATTAAAAATTTAATTTATCCTGTACCTGATCCTAATTTTCCATTTTTAGGAGTACATTTTACTCGCATGATAGATGGCGGTGTGGAAGCAGGACCTAATGCAGTATTTGCTTTTAAGCGTGAAGGATACATTAAAAGTGATTTTGATTTTACAGAAACCTTTGAAAGCCTTGCATGGCCGGGTTTTAGAAAAGTAGCTATTAAATACTGGAAAACGGGAATAGGTGAATTTTATCGTTCATTTAGTAAAGCGGCATTTACAAAAGCTTTACAAAAACTAGTTCCAGCCATACAAGAAGATGATTTAATACCTGCCGAAGCAGGAGTTAGGGCACAAGCTTGCGATAGATTTGGTGGATTATTAGACGATTTTAAAATAATAGAAGAACCCAATGCCATTCACATTTTAAATGCACCAAGCCCTGCCGCAACTAGTAGTTTAAGCATTGGTGAAACTATTGCCAATATGGCTTTGGAAAGAATTTAAACAATACTAAATACCATTTTTTTTTACAGTTTATTAATTAAAATCGAATATTAATCATTGGGGTTTGCATTCAATAATTATAAAGTTTAGATATTGTTAAATTTACAAAACGTTAACATGATTGTTCATTATTTGCAAGATGAAAAAACAATTATTTTACGCTATTTTAATAATAGCATCTTTTGCAGCTTTAACTGCAAGTGCACAAACTAGATTAACTGATTATAACCGCTCGTTGGGTAAAACTGGCGCACTTACTTTTGACCCCACTTTAAAACCTTTTTACCATGGTGTAGCCTCTGGCGATCCACTTGCTGATAAGGTAATTATTTGGACACGCATTACTCCTGATTCAGGCGATTTATCTGCTAAAACTGTTAATTGGATAGTAGCTACCGATACAGCATTTCAAAGTATTGTTAAAACAGGATCAATTACTACTGATATTAGTAAAGATTATACCATAAAAGTAGATGTAACTGGTTTAACTGCAGGTACTACTTATTATTATGTGTTTAAATACAATGGTATTTATTCATTAACTGGTAGAATGAAAACAACTACTAACAATGTCAATCATTTGCGTTTTGCAGTGGTTTCTTGCAACAATTATGAAGCCGGTTTTTTTAATGGATTTAAAAAAATTGCGCAACGCAACGATATTGATGCAATTATACATTTAGGCGATTATATTTACGAATATGCCCCAAAAGGTTATGGTGATTCGCTTAATGGTAGATTTGTAGAACCTAAAAACGAAATTTTATCAGAAGGCGATTACAGAACTAGATACTCAGTTTATAGATTAGATGCTGACTTGCGTTTTGCTCACCAACAACAAACTTTTATTTCTATTTGGGATGACCATGAATCGACAAATGATTCTTATAAAGATGGTGCAGAAAACCATCAAACTAACGAAGGCGATTGGGAAACCAGAAAAAATATAGCTAAAAAAGTATATTTTGAGTGGATGCCAATTAGAGATGCAGCTGCTAATACTATTTATCGTAAAATATCGTATGGCAGCATGTTAGATTTAATTATGTTAGATACTCGTTTAGAAGGCAGAGCAAAACCACCTGTAAATTTTGATGATGTGGATATGCCTATTAGAACCATTTTAGGTACTACCCAATACAATTGGTTTATAAACAACATGGCTACTAGCACTGCTAAATGGAAAGTAATAGGTAACCAAATTATTTTTAGCGATTTAAATGTTGGATTTGCTGCAGTTGATTCGTTGGGAAAACCAGCCATTACCGACATTAAAGCCATTAGAAATGTAGAAAATTTATTTATTGACAACTGGGAAAGTTATCCTACCGAACGCAATGCCATTATGGATACATTGAAAAATAAATCAATTAGTAATACCATTTTTATAACTGGCGATTCGCATGCTAGCTGGTGTTTTGATTTAAATAAAAAACCAGTAGTATATCCTAATCCTGTTGCATTTAACTTACCTACTCCATCTTCAACTTACACTCCAGCTTCTGGTGTTGGTTCGGTTGGTGTTGAGTTTGCTACTCCAAGTATTTCATCGGCTAATTTTGATGAAGCAGTTGGATCAGCTACTGCTAATGGTTTTGAAACAGCTATTAATAATCCTATTCCAATAGGCCCTCCATTAGGAAATGTTTCATATAATCCACATTTAAAATATGTAGATTTAGACAGACATGGCTATTTTATTTTAGATTTAAAAGACGATTCAGCACAAGCAGATTACTATTATGTTGACACTTTAAGAATATCAAGTAATAATGAAAGCTTTGGAAAAGGAGTAGTTACAGCTAATAACAGTAACAGAATTACAAGACTATCAAACACAATGGCAACAGGAAAAAGCAAACAAGAAATACCCGCACCTACTAAGCCAATAAATAAAATTACTGCAGTAAAAAATGTAAATAATAATGCCATAGTTATAAGCGCTTATCCTAACCCAACTAACGATGTATTAAATATTAACTATGCTTTAAACAATAAAGCAATGGTTGAAATTTCGTTATTCGACATTAAAGGTTCAAAAGTAAATGGTTATAAAATAGGCAGCCAAAACGCAGGAATTTATACTTATAGTTTTGATGTAAATGCATTAGCCAAAGGAATTTATTTTTACAAAATAAACATTGATGGAACATCAATAAGCTCAGGAAAATTTGTAAAAAACTAAAAAGAAAGTATTAAAATATATAAGCCCAACTGAGTTTGTTCAGTTGGGCTTTTTTGTAAATTGATTAATTAGTAGCATGCCAATCGCACCAAAAACCGTAAGCAGATGCTGCTTCTAAATTAAAATAGTCTTTTCTATGTTTTAATAAACACGTTTTAGCTTCTTCAAAGTTTAACCATTCTCCTTCTAAATCTTCGCCAAAAGGTCCAGAAGCACCAACTGAAAACTCGAAATTTAATTTTTTACTCAACTTTTCTCTATATGAAAAATGGTAACTATCAATTCCTAAAGTTCTATAAATTTTTTTAACAATTCTATGAACAATGCTTGGATTTTCGAAGGTTAAAATTTTTGCATGGTCAAAATAATCTTCGTTTGGTTTTAAAACTTCCAAATAAGTTTGATCAACCAATTTAAATTTAGTGTATCCTAATGCTTTTAACTTTGTTAATGTAGAAAGAGATTCTTCCTCAGTTAAAACTTGCCCCTCTCCTACACACTCTGATTCTACAGAAATAAAAGTAGGAAATTCGTGGTAAGTTTTTAATGTTTCCAAACAAACTTCATCATATCCTTCAATATCTATTTTACAATAATGAGGAACACCATATTTATCGAAAATACTATTTAAAGTAATAGTTTCAACTTCAACAGTATTTATACCTAAATTTTCTCTGTTGGCAATTTCCGATTTTATTGAACTCCACGAAGAAAATTCACTTACGTTAAAATCAATTTTTAAACCATCTTGTTCAGCTATTGCGTTATTCAAAACAGTAAATTGTTCAGAATTAATTTCATTTTGAAATTTTTTCTTAACATTAACAACCGTTTTAGGATCAGCATCAATAGCAACTACACTATATCCTTTGCTTAAATAATAACTCGAATCTTCCCCATTATGCATCCCCACATCAATAATTAATTTTCTGTTTACCATGTTAATTACAATACTATACTATTTTTTTAAAAAACCATAGTGTTTTAAAAAACATGAAGAAAACTTAATCTAAAATTTCAATTAAACGCATCCTCACATCAAAACCCGATTTAACTGGTTGACCTTGCTGATTGATTTGAGTTTCAATATTTTTATTTTTAAAATATACCAAGCCAATATTGTTTTGATACACACTAAATCGTTCAATATCAAAAATAAAATCTTCACTTATTTCTTCATTTATTTTTGTTGACATTAAAAAAGTGGTATCGTTAATTGAAAAATCTTGGTTATAAAAAATTATTTCTGACTTTATTCTAATAAGCGAATTGTACAAATTTCCATTCCAATTCAAATTGTTTTTTAATGGAAAAATAGCTTTTAAATAGGCTACATTATTTTCAGTATAAATGTATTGATTATTGCTAAACTGTACAAAATGATTTTGAGTTTCTACAAAATCGGTTCTGTTTTTATACAAGGCAAAACGTTTTAAACGCCATGTTTTATTGCCATTAGTATCAACAAAACTTAATTCAAATTTTGTTTTTAAAGTAAATTTAAAAGTATCAATTGATTTTGTATTGCTATTGTATGAAATACTATCGATTGCATAAATATAATTTTTAACAGTATCAATTGGAAAAAAATTAAAGCCATATTCAATAGCCGTTTCATCTTTCTGTTTAGAGCAAGAGGAAACACAAAAAATAATAACTAAAATAAAAATATTATTTCTAAATTTCATTGAATACAAATAACGAAAAAATTGGTAAAAGAATACAATTTAAAAAATTACTTATTACTACACATCAAAACTACTTTGTATCCAACCTCCACCAATAACATCGTTTCCATCGTAAAAAACTGCACTTTGGCCTGGAGCAATTGCTTTTACATGGTTATTAAATATTACTTTCATTCTATCGCCTTCTTGTTCAATGTTTGCAATACTTCCAACATCTTTATACCTAATTTTAGTTAGTGCTTCCATTGGTTCAACAATGGTTTCAAATTTACCCATGTTTACATTACGTACCCACATGCCTTTTTGGTTTAGTTCCTCTTCTTTACCTAAAACCACAGTATTGGTTTCAGGATTAATACTAAGTACAAACATGGGTTCACCAAAAGCAATTTCTAAACCTTTGCGTTGGCCTACAGTATAAAAAGGATATCCTCTGTGTTTTCCTAAAATTTTTCCTGCTGCATTCACAAAATTACCACCTTCCACACGTTCCTCCAATCCATTCACTTTGCGTTTTAAAAAGCCCCGGTAATCGTTATCGGGAACAAAACAAATTTCATAGCTTTCGCTTTTATTGGCTAGCTCTTCATAACCCATATCAATTGCCATTTGCCTAATATCGGTTTTCCTAAAACCACCCAAAGGAAAGCGGGTTTTAGCCAAACTTTGTTGGGTTAATCCCCATAAAACGTAAGATTGATCTTTATTATCGTCTAAACCTTTACTAACCACAAATCGGTTATTTTCATTTCTTACTTGGGCGTAATGCCCTGTTGCTATAAACTCACAATCAAGCATGTTGGCTCTTTTTAATAGCGCTTCCCATTTAATATGTGTATTGCATAAAACACAAGGATTAGGAGTTCTTCCAGCTAAATATTCTTCAACAAAATTATCGATGACAAAATCGCCAAATTCATCTCTAATATCTAATATCATGTGATGAATATCGTGTTTAACGGCAATGGTTCTTGCATCGTTAATACTATCTAAGCTACAGCATCCAGTTTCTTTTTTAGATCCTCCACTGTTTTGATAGTCCCACGTTTTCATGGTTACTCCAATTACTTCGTAACCTTCTTCACGCAACATAACTGCTGCAACTGTACTGTCTAAGCCGCCACTCATGGCAACCAGAATTTTTCCTTTTTTACTCATTTTTTCAAAACATTTCAGGGTAAATAGCCCTGTTGATTGACTTTTTATTAGAAAGATTTTAAGGTTGTAAAATTTAATACCAACTTTCTAATCTTTCAATTTTGTAATTTTTCTATTATTAAATAACAAATTCCGCTTTAAATATATCTCTATTCGGATTTACACACATAACAGGAACTGTACCTTCAGCATTTACTATGCGTTGCGAATAAGTATCTATTAAGTATTCAGTAATGTCCTTATCTTCCGATTGTGTCATAATCATTATTAAATCGGCTTGGCTATATTCAGCATATTTTAAAGTTTCAACAGCAAAATCACTGCTTGATTCATCAACCTCTTTTGTTGTAAATTCAATAAAATTTTCTTTAAAAATATTTTCAACTTGGTGTAA
>CAMCEM010000057.1 GCA_945873755.1 Chitinophaga pinensis
CGGATACTAATTCTTTGGTACTTACAAATCCTCTATGTTGAATAATGTACATGATTAATTTTTGACGTTTATTTAAAATTGAATCATCAATTTCTTTTAACTTGTATCCGCGTTCAAAAACAAAATTCATTATGTTTTTTTGCCTTGAAGTTAATTTGTCGTAATCAACTTGCTTACGGAAATAAGTTTGTAAAAGTTGGTATAAACGTGTTAACTGATTGGCATGAAGTTTTAGTCCAAATGATATTTGTTCGTTTAAATGTTGTTCATGGCTTAGGTTTTCTTCATTTTTATATTCTAAAAAATAAGTCAAGTACTCATTCTTTTTAATATACAACTCATGTTCTAAACTTAACAAACCATTTAAGTCCATGTCGTTTTTCCTAAGCCAAAAACTTTGCAAAAGTGAAGCAAATTTATTTTTTGATTCAGAAAACATTGGTAACGTCAAAATTTTAAAATGTAACATCCAACTTTGAATAATTGGATGAAATTCGTTGTCACCATTTAAAAAATCAAATAAGTTTTCAAGTTCTAATTCGGTTTCAGAATTAAGCTTTTCTGTTTGAACAAATGAATTGGCATTAAATATACTCGATTCTGGATTTTGAATATATAAATCGGATATTAAAATTTTGTGTAATTGATAAATTAATGCTAGAGATAAAGGCTGTTGAGTGTTGTTAAATAAATATTGTTCAGCTAAAAAATATTGATAAACAGCTTTTTCATTTCCTCCAGTAGGTCGTATATTTTTGTTTAAAATGTATTTTACAGTTTTAACATCAATCAAGTTATGATCTAATGCATTGGCATAATAATTCCTTAAAATTGAACTGTTTTGCTGCTCATTTTCTATTATAGATTCAGGTAAGTCAATAAAGCTGAAAATTTTCTTCAACTCTTCATATTGATGTTGGTATTTTAAAAATGCCTCATCAATGTTTATTGCTGCTTCGTATTTATTGATTAGTATCATTACTACGAATATATATTCCAAAATTATACATAAAAACTGCTAATAATATGCTAATGGTGGATAAGCCCAAAGCTATGCAGATTTTAAAATAATATTTCTTTAAACACTAAGATATTTAACACTTTGGATATATTTTGCAAAATAGACATAACTAAAAAAACCTGTTGACAAATGAAACATTTTTACAAAAAAAATAAATGCTAATAAGTTCTATTTTAAAGTACTTATATTGCTCAATATTTATTAAAAATTAAAAAATGAATTTAGATGTTGAGTTAATTTTTTCTGAAATTGGTGGTACTTTTTTAAGTAATGCTTTAGATATTTCTGCTAAATTAAAAACCATAAAAGCCTTCGTATTTGATTGGGATGGTGTTTTTAACAATGCTGTAAAAAACGAAAATAAAAGTTCCAATTTTAACGAAGCAGATAGCATGGGAACTAATTTATTGAGGTTCAATTATTTTTTACATAACAACAAAATGCCTGCTTGTGCAATTATTTCGGGCGAAAAAAATGAAATGGCTTTTTACTTTTGTAACCGCGAACATTTTGATGCTTCTTATTATAAAGTGGCCGATAAAATTATAGCATTGGAACATTTTTGCAAAGCAAACAATATAGAAAAAAGCGAAGTTTGTTACATGTTTGATGATGTGTTAGACCTTAGTATAGCGAAGGTTTGCGGCATACGAATTTTAATTAATAGAAAAGCAAATCCATTATTTAAAAACTATGTTATCAATAATAAATTAGCAGATTATATTACTGCACATGAAAGTGGAAATTTTGCAGTTAGGGAAGCTTGCGAAATGCTCATTGGACTTTCTGAAACTTACAATGAAGTAATAGAACACAGAACAGTTTATAGCCCAATTTACAAAGATTATATTACCCAACGACAAGCTGCACCAACTACTTTTTTTACTGTTGAAAATAATGAAATAGTTGATGGTTGATAGCCAGTTTATGGTTGATGGTCGATAGACCATAGTTGGTTGATGATTGTCAGTTAATGAACAATAGATAAAATAAACTATTGTTTACTAGCTATCTTTCTTGGTCAATAACCTTTGGTCTATCAGCCATGGTCTGAGGTCAATAAACTATCCTCTATGGTCTAATTCCTAACTCAGCTGCAACTGTTTTCATAAACGCAAAAGCTTCGCTGTAATCGTTTTTTATTTTGCCATCTAAAATAGCTTCTCTAATACTATTTTTTATAATTCCAACTTCTTTACAAGGTTGTAAACTAAAAGTTTCCATTATCATTTCCCCAGTAATTGGAGGTTGCCAATTTCTTAGTTGATCCCTTTCTTCTACTTCTTTTACAAGTTGTTGAACTTTGTTTAAATTCCCTTTATATAAAGCAATTTTCTCAGGAAAACGAGTAGTCATGTCTGCTCTGCAAAGGGTAAATAAATCCTCCAAATCATCACCTGCATCTACAATTAATCTGCGAATAGCTGAATCGGTTACTCCATGTTCGGCCAGCGCTTTTGGCCTATGATGTAATGCAACAAGCTTTTGAACAAAACGCATTTTTTCGTTTTGAGGCAATTTTAATTTATTAAAAATAACTGGAACCATTTTACTCCCTTTATCCTCGTGTCCATGAAATTTCCAACCTCCTTCATCTTCAATAAAACGTTTGGTGGCAGGCTTGCCAATATCGTGCAGCAATGCAGCCCAACGCAACCATAAGTTATTGGTTTCATCACAAATATTATTTACTACATGAATGGTGTGGTAAAAATTATCTTTATGTGCTTTTCCATTTTTAACCTCTACCCCATGCATGTTAAATAATTCTTTAAAAATTAATTTAAGCAAACCACTTTCAAATAATAAATTTAAGCCAAGTGATGGTTTTGGGGAAAGTAAAATTTTATTTAATTCTTCGGCAATACGTTCGTAAGAAATTATATTTATTCTTTCTGCATTTAATTTTATTGCATCAAAAGTTTCAGGTAAAATAGTAAACTCTAATTGCGAAGCAAACCTAATTGCTCTTAACATTCGCAAGGGATCGTCACTAAAAGTAATAGCAGGTGCTAAAGGAGTTCTGATGGTTTTATTTTCTAAATCAAATAATCCGTTAAAGGGATCAATAAATTGACCAAAAGTTTTTTTATTTATACTAATTGCTAAAGCATTTATAGTAAAATCTCTCCTGTTTTGGTCATCAATTAATGTGCCTTCACTTACTGTTGGCTTTCTGCTATTTGATTGGTAACTTTCTTTGCGCGAACCTACAAATTCTACTTCCCAATCTGCAGTTTTTACCATTGCAGTGCCAAAGTTTTTAAAAAAAGCAAAATCGCTTTGCTTATGCAATAAAGCAAATGCTTTTGCCAATGGCAATGCATCGCCAACTACTACAATATCAATGTCTTTCGACTCACGATTTAAAACTAAATCGCGCACATAACCCCCAATTACATAAGCCTCCAAACCAAGTTTGTCAGCACATTGTTGTAACTCAATAAATATGGGTAATTTTAAAATTGGGCTCATTTGCAAAACGGGTGCAAATTATTAAATATTAAGGGATTTTTTTTTGATTTAAAAAATGAAGTTTACTATAGCTCCATTCTCTCAGTAATTTTACTCCAGTTATAAGTTTCGTAAAACTGCTTTGGAATATTGGTTATTGGTGCTTCGCTACATTTAATTATAGCCCTTACAAATGCATCTAATTCATTATCGGGAATTACTGTTAATTTATCACCACAAACCTTTCTTTCAATTCCAATAGAACCTGTTTCGGTTGATACTAAATTTGCATTTCTAGCTAACGCGTCAATGGCTTTTGTTTTTACTCCTCCCCCGCTTAATATTGGATTTAAAACCACTTTTGCTGCATCAATGTATTCATTTAAATTAGGAACAAATCCGCAATAAATGATGCTTGGATTGGCTTTAATTTTTTGTTCTAGAGTAAATGGTAAATTTTTACCACAAACCACTATCTTATAATAAAATTGTGGGTGTTTTTGTAAAGCAGGTTGCAATTTTTCTAATATGTATAAAACAGCATCATTATTTGGTTTATAGCCCATTGTTCCATAAAATAACAAAATGTTTTCTTCTGGCTTTATATTGTGGCGATGCTTTACAATTTCAGTTGCATTTTCTTCTTTTTTAGGAATAGAATCTAAATTTATTCCATAAGGAATTACTTGTGTGTTTTCTGCTTTTAATTTAAACACTTTTATGGCTGTTTGTCTGTCTTCTTCCGTTAAAAAAAATACTTGATGAGCTGTTTTATAAGTTAATTTTTCATAATAAAAAAGCAATTTCCACCAAAATTTACCAATGCTTTTAAATCTTAAATATTCAATATTATGCGCTCTTAAAACTATTTTTTTATTGGTAAATGTTTTCAGTAACATTAACAACCATCCGTACCAAGTTTGCTCAAAAAAAATTAAGTCAATTTGCTTAACTTTAATTAATTTAAGTATTTTAAAAAAAACAAAAATATTTATGTACCTAATTGGTTTAAATGGCATTAATGCCAATAGTTCAAAATTGGGTTTTGTAAAATTATTATTGTAAGGTTTAACTGTATATACGGTAACTTTATGGGTTTTGGCAAGCTCGTTATGCAATCCCAAAGTGCAAATTTCGCCACCAGTTGTAGCAGGTAAAAAAGGATAAGACACAATGGTAAACACATTCATATTTGGCAAAATTACTTTATTTTAAATGTTTTTAGTTGCTTTTAATTACACATAAGTACAACTATTATTGCAAATATTTTAAAATAAGCTCATTATAAACCATGACCATAAAAGTTAAAGACTTACAATTTGAACCGTACATAAGTCAACATTTAATAAATACTCGCGTAATAGAGTTGGCTAATAGATTAACTATTGATTATCATGATAAAAATCCATTGTTTTTATCTGTACTTAACGGCTCGTTTATGTTTACCGCTGATTTAATGAAATCATTTCTTTCGCCTTGCGAAATTTCGTTTATTAAATTGGCAAGTTACAGTGGATTAAAATCGACAGAAAATGTGCAGGAATTAATTGGTATAAATGAAAATATAGACGGTAAACACATTGTTATTATTGAAGATATAATAGATACTGGATTGACTTTAAAAAATATTTTGCTACAATTAAAAAATCAAAAACCAGCAAGTATTAAAATAATGACTTTATTGTTTAAACCTGAAGCATTTAAAGAAACGTTTGAAATTGATTATGTAGGTTTTGAAATTGAAAATAAATTTGTGGTTGGTTATGGCTTAGATTATGATGGTAATGGAAGAAATTTAGACCAAATTTATGTTTTAAAGTGAGGTTGACGGGTTAACGAGTTGACGAGTTGATTGATTGATTTCTTAGGATAATATTAAAAAATTATAGATTTTATTTTATGAAAAATTTCTAATAAAAAATTACGAGTTTAATTTAACTACACAAAAAGATAACGCTTTACTTACCTTTACACCCTAATTTAAATATTTGCCATAATTTCAAATAAGGTAAATACCTAAAAGCTAATATCATACATGAATCAAAAATTACATCGTCCTTTAGTTATTGAAGTGGTTACTAACTTAAATGTTATATTCAATCAAAAAAAATATGCTGATAAAGTTATAGAACAAAGCTTACGCAAAAACCATACTTGGGGCGCGCGCGACAGGGCTTTTATAGCCGAAAATACTTACGATATAGTTAGGTGGATACGTTTGTACCAATTTTGTTTAACTGGCCACGAAGAAATGCGTCCGTTAAAACAACATCAAATGTTTGCAATTTTAGCCATCCATTTTATGATAAAAGGTGTTGATTTACCAAATTGGCCTGAGTTTGATGGTATAAACTACCACATAGTTATGCAACGCAGGCAACAAGCGCTTGATATTCCTAAAATTAATCAATCGGTACCTGATTGGTTAGACAATATGGGAACTGCCGAATTAGGTGAAAACTGGCAAACAGAAATGACTGCTTTAAATCAAAAAGCACCTTTTGTAATTAGAGTTAATCATTTAAAATCGACAAAAAGAGAATTAATTAAAAACTTAACCGATTTAAAAATAGAAACTGAAGAAATAGAAGGATACCCTGATGCATTATTGATTTTAAATAAAACCAATTTATTTAAAACAGAAATTTTTAAAGAAGGTCATTTTGAAGTGCAAGATGCATCGAGTCAAAAAGTAGCTGCCTTTTTAGATTTAAATGAGTCCAATATGCGTGTTGTTGATGCATGTGCGGGTGCTGGAGGAAAAAGTTTACACATTGCTGCATTAATGCAAAACAAAGGCAAATTAATTAGCATGGATGTGGAGCAATGGAAGTTAGATGAATTAAGAAAACGAGCAAGAAGAGCTGGTGTAAGCAATGTTGAAACTCGATTGATTGAAGAAAATACTGTTAACGAATTAAAAGATTTTGCTGATAGGCTTTTGATTGATGCACCATGCAGTGGCTTAGGTGTGTTAAAACGCAACCCCGATGCTAAATGGAAACTGCAAGCTGATTTTATTGAAAACATAAAGAAAACTCAGCAAGAAATTTTAGATAAATACCATGTAATGGTAAAAAAAGGCGGAAAAATGTTGTATGTAACTTGCAGCATTATGCCCAGCGAAAACCAAAATCAAGTAGCTACATTTTTAGCAAATAACACTAACTTTACTCTAGAAAAAGAAGAAATAGTTTTGCCATCAGAAACTGGTTTTGATGGATTTTACATGGCTTTGATGGTGAAAGGGTAAGGTACTTATTTATTTTGTTTTTCTTCTAATTCAACTAAATCCTTAATGATTTTGAGGATTGACTTTTGGTTTAACTCGTAATTATCATTTATACATTGTTCATTAACCATTTTTTGGTCTAAATCAAATTGATTTATTCGCTTTGAAAAAGTAGTTTTATTTATTGTAAAAACAAATTTGGTTATACATCTGTGGTCAATTATAGAACTTATAACTAGATTATTTCTATCTATTACACCCAATGAATCTCTTTCGTAATTTTCAACTGGTAGAATTTCATCGTTTTTTATTGAATCTATATTATTTAAAACTACTTTTAAAAAGTTTGAAGTCTCTAGTTTCTCCTCTATATAAGTCTCGCAATTGGTAAACTTTTGTTTATAAAAAAATCCATTTTTAACCCAAAACAAATATTTTGTTACCATAAAGTTACAGAGCTATCATTCATATTTCTATATTGACGCCAACCAATACAATTAACAAAGTATGTAATAAATGTATCAACTTTATTTTTGCTAAGTTCTTGTTTCTTTGTTTCAATTTTATTGTCTACATCTTGCGAAAAAACAAAACCAATTGTTCCAAAAAACAGTAAGAAAGTAAAAAGTATTTTCATTAAAAGTAATAATATCTATTTATTTATGTTTACAACAATAATATCAATTTTTAATGATAATAATCGAATAAATAAGGTCGTCCCTCTGGGACTTGCGTTTCGCCCAATTTACCTTTTTTACCGTAAGGTCGTTCCGCTGGAACTTTTAAGCTTCGTTTAATTCATTTTCCAGTAAACTTTTGAATAAAATTTTTTGAGCAACAGGAAATTTTTTCTTTTTATTTCTTGCTTCAAACAATTTTGATAAAAAAGAAAGTCCCGTAGGGACGAACATTCGGTAATAACACAAACAACTTAAAAATATAAGTCCCAGAGGGACGAACTTATTTTTTAAAACAAATCAAGTTGTTATTTGCAAAAACATTTACAAATCCTATTTTTGATTAAAAAATCAACATGGCAAACACATACTCTCAACTTAATATTCATTGTGTATTTGCAGTTCAAGGAAGAGAAAATATAATCACCAAAAACTTTAGAGATGAATTACATAAATACATGTATGGAATTTTACTAAACGATAATGCTTTTCCTTTGGCAGTTGGAGGTTGGCTTGATCATGTTCATGTATTCTTTGAACTTAATCCAAATACTAAAATCTCAGATTTAATGAGAATGCTTAAATCATCATCTTCTAAATGGATAAATGATAACAAATTAGTGTTAGGTAAATTCAATTGGCAAGAAGGTTATGGAGCATTTTCTTATTCAAAATCTCAACGCAAGAATGTGATTGATTATATAGCTAATCAAGAGCAACATCATAAAAACAAAACTTTTAAACAAGAGTATCTTGAATTACTTCATAATTTTGGAGTTGAACATGATAAAAAGTATATGTTTGAATTTTATGAATAGATTAAATTTAAGTAGAAAAAAGGTCGCCCCGATGGGGCTTTTGCAAAAGGCATATAAATATTTTTACTACCGTAAGGTCGTCCCGCTGGGACTTTTACTTCAATAATTATTGTGGAGTCGTCCTTCTAGAACTTTTGTTTTCTAGCCATTCTTCTGCATTTTTCATGGCTTCATCATGTGTAAATAAATTCCCTTCATCTATATCTTTTAAACTAAGTTCAATTAGTATTTTTTGCTCCGGCAATAGTTGAGGAACTTGATGTGTTGGAATATTTAAACCTTTTAAAAAAGCAAGCGCTTTTTTGCCAATATCATTGCTATCGTCTATTTCTACTTCGTAAATCATATTTAAATTTAAATCATTTTAATAAAATAAAAAACTTTAAAACTCCCACCAAATACTATCGGGATAGTTTTCATTTAAGGTTACTACTTGGCCAATTAAAGGTGTAATTGTTTTTACATTTTTTTCTTTTGCCAAGTGTGTAACTTGTTTTATGGGTTCATTCCATGGGTGTAAAGCCAAAGTAAATTTACTCCAATGAACAGGCATTATAACTTCTGTATTTAAATCAATTGCTGCTTGCACCACTTCTTCAGGCATCATGTGAATATAACCCCACATTTTATTGTATTGCCCACATTCTAAAAAAGCCAAATCAAATGGTCCAAACTTTTGACCTATTTCTTTAAAATGAGTATCAAAGCCGCTATCGCCTCCTAAAAATAAATTTTCGGTTGGCGTTTGCAAAATATACGATGCCCATAAAGACTGATTTCTCTTAAACTTTCTGCCCGAAAAATGCCTTGCAGGGGTTGCTATTATTTTTATGTTGTTGCTTAATGTAATTGAATCCCACCAATCGAACTCAGTAATTTTCGAATCATCAATTCCCCAGAAATTTAAATGCGCGCCTACACCTAATGAAGTATAAAAATGTTTTGTTTTACTTTTAAGTTTTAAAATAGTTTTATAATCCAAATGATCGTAGTGATCGTGAGTAATAATAACGAAATCTAACTCAGGAAAATCATCTACAATATACTCATTACTTCCTTTATAGTTTTTACCAAAAAAACTAACAGGCGAAGCATTGCCGCTAAAAACAGGATCTATTAAAATATTTAAACCATTTGTTTTAATAAAATAACTCGAATGGCCAAACCAAACTATTTGTGTTTTCAAAGTATCTAATAGAATTAAGTTAGTTTTTACAAAAGGTAAATTACTAGCAGGTTCCGAATTTTTAGGCTTGTTCATATAAGCTTTTAAAATATCAAAATATGAAGTACCTTCTGCTAAATCGGGAGTAAAATGTTGGTTTTGAAAAGCACCATCTTTATAATTTTTCGATTTTTTTATCTTTTCTAATCTTTCACCAGTTGGCAAATTACCAAACTGATTTTGCTCTAAAAAAATAAAGCCTCCTGTAGAAAGAGTAAATAAAATTGCAATAAAAATAATCATTCGCTTCATACAAAATTAAGGTGCAAGAAAATACAAAAAAAATCGTTTATCACTATAACAAATTAATGTTTGTAAAAGCTAAATAAAAAAGCCCCTCTCTTGCGAAAGGGGCTTTAATAAACCTTAATATATAATCCTATGAAAACATGATTATCAAACTTAAATAAAAAGAAATTTTTTGCTCTCTTTTTTGTAATTCAAATGTAATGATTACTTTGATTTGTTAAATCGAAATTATATAAGTTGCTGTTTTAATCTTTTAAATAGTAGAAAAATCAATTCTATTTACTAAAGCTGTTCTTTAAGCTCTTTTTGCTCTTTCCCACGAAACAGATTGGTTTCCTTTTAAAAAACGGAAAAGCCCAAGAAAAACGCACAAGTTCATTATAAAAAAATAATATGGAACAAATAAAACCTTTACTTTAATCTTTTTATTTTCTAAGTACCAACCCAATAATGCAAGTGCATAAAATGCAATTTGCATAAAGAAAAATGTTGTATAAATTATGTTTCCCGATTTTAGTAAAAGAATATTAATAATTATTAATATTAACAAAGAAAAGGGTGCTAACGTCCATCGTAATACCCTATGAGAAATAAATGCAAAAAACAACTTAAAATTATGAAAAGGATTAAATGCTTTTCCTAATCTTAACATAGATTGCCAAGCTCCTGCACTAATTCTAATTTTTCTTTTCAATTCTTCTTTAACATTGGCACTAGCAGTTTCGGCAGCCCAAGCATTTTTTTCATAAATAACTCTATACCCATTTAATGCAATTTGCATTGATTGCATCAAATCGTCAAGCAATGTATCGAGAGGTAGTTCTTTATAAAGTACGGTTCTGTAACTCATTAACTCTCCTGCTGCACCCACTACACTATAAAAATCAGAATCTAGTTTTTTTAATAACGATTCGTATTTCCAATAAATACCTTCACCGGCAGTACTTGCCCCTTCTTTATTGGTTGATATAATTCTTTTTTCACCAGTAACAGCTCCCACATGTGGGTCTTTGTAATGTTTTACAAGTTCTCTAATTGCTTCTTTATTTAAAATTGTATTGGCATCACAAAAAGCAACAATTGGCGTAGTAACAAACTTCATAGCTCTGTTCATAGCCACCGCTTTTCCACTTCTTTCATTTTCATGTAAAGCAACTATTGTTGGATACTTTTTTATTCTTTCATGCGTATCGTCTGAACTGCCATCGCTAATAAATATAAGCTTTAATTTATTTTGAGGATAATCGAGTAATAAACTATTTTTAATTTTATCTTCAATGTATTCGGCTTCATTAAAGCAAGGAACTACTAATGTTACTTCTGGTTCAAATTGTAAATCGTATTTTACATTAGTAGTAAATTTGTTTTTTATATTGACTAAAATATAAATTACAATTCCATAACCTACATAGCTATAAAAAACAATGAAAATACAAATCCAAAAAATAGTTTCAAGCATAAAAGTTTTATTTAGTCCAAGAAGTATAAAAGCCGCATGTTAATTGTTTGGGAATATGGTCAGCAAAATCGCAATCTATTTTTTGTAAAAGAGGAATTCGTTTTGTTAAAATACTGTATGGAAAAATACGTTCAATAAAATCAGCGTTTTCCCATTTTAAATTTTTAAATCCAACTTTATTTAACACATCGGTAAAGGTTTTTACATTATAAAACTGAATATGTGTTAAATCTTCGTTTGAAGATTGAAGGGTAGCACTGTCGTATCCTAAAAACTTTTTAAACGAAATAATAGGTTTATCTAAATTACGTTTATGTAACCATTGCATTGGTCTTGTAATGAATATTTCTCTTGGTCCATGTCCATTGGGAACAGTAGCAACAAACACACCTCCAGGCTTTAATATTTTAAAAATTTGTTCAGCAAGTTCCCAAGGTTTATCTAGGTGTTCTAATACTTCACTACAAACCACTGCATCATAGTTATTATCAATAGTAAATGTACTTGCATCGGCTACTTTAAATTGTACGTTAGGCAATTTATTAATGCTATTGGCTTTATCAATTGATGCTTTATCAATATCTACACCAGTAACACTAAATCCCAGTGAACCAAGTGCCATTGAAATGTTTCCATTTCCACATCCAATATCAATAACAGAAATATTATTATTTCCAATTTCTTTTACTGAATTTACTATAAAATCTAATCTTTTAAGGTCTTCGTAATCTTTGTAAGTTGTAAAAGAGTGATAGCTTGGTGATGTTTTCATATATTTATATATTAATTTTAATTTTAATTACGGAATAAAGTATTTTCATACATTTTAATGGTTAGTTCAGCATTTTTTTTCCAAGTAAAATTTTTAATTCTATTTAAACCATTTGTAATAAGTTCGCTTTGTTTTTGCTTATCTTTATCTAAATCAAATATAGCATTGGCAATATCATCCGCATTAAATGGATTTACGTAAACTGCTGCGTTGCCAGCTACTTCGGGCATTGATGAGGTGTTAGAAGTAATTACAGGAACTCCACAAGCCATTGCTTCTAATAATGGTATACCAAAACTTTCGCGAAGCGATGGATATAAAAATAAATTTGCTTGACTATAAATTGCTGGTAAATCAATATTTGGAACGTATCCACAAAATACAATGTCGTCAATTAACGTTTCATCATTTATTTGCTTTAATAAATCATTTAAATATTTTCTGTCAATATCAAGCATTAATAATTTACTATATAACTTCCCGCTTTTCTTTAAAATAGACAAAGCTTTTAAAACACCAATTACATTTTTTTTAGGATCGGTATTTCCTAAAAAGAAAAAATAACTTGATGGTAAATTGTATTTATCTCTTATACTTTTTAAAATTTCAGCATCATCAATTCTTTTAAAATGATTTCCAACACCATTATAAGCTGTTGAAATTTGAGATGTATTTAAATTAAAATATTCAGAAATTCTGTTTTTTTCAAAATCAGAAACTGTAATAATATGTTTTGCCAATTTAACTACTTTGGGCACATTCCACCTTCTATATAAATTTCCTGTAATTTGGTAAGAAGTACCTTCGGTAAAATTCCATTTTTCTAAATAAATAATATCGTGTAAAGTTAATATTAAAGGAATTTTTAAAGAAATAGGTGCAGTATTACTAGTACAATGAAGCAACTCAATATTGTATTTTTTTATTGTTTTAGGTAAGTAATATTGTTCCCAAATAGGATAAAGAGATTGCTTTACTTCAACAATTTTAAAATTATCTTTTGATGGTAATGCGCTTAAATCTTCGGTATTATTAACAAAAATAAAATACTCATTTATATTATCTAATTGTTGTAATTGCTTTATTAACTCTAAAGCAACCATATCCATTCCATGTTTCTTTTTACGGAAAATACGTTGAGCTTCTATTCCAATTCTCATTTAACTTTCTCCTTCTTCCTTTACAGCATCAATTATTAGCTCGTGTTTAGTTTGTATAAATGTTTTTCTTGCAGCACCTTTGCTTTTAATTAAAGCAACAATCATTAAAACTATAGCTTTTGGTAAAGTTAATGCTGCCATTAAAGTTTTTAAATTATAATATTTTGAAGGTATTCCTAAAATATATGATAAAATACAAAATGAAAATAATACTAAAAAGAAAAATCCGTAATGAAAAAAATCAAAAAATATAGTTAAAGCACTTAAACCCGAAAGGCCTAATAAAAGAACCCTCGGTAAAAGAATTTTTTGCATAGCTTTATCAAAAAAATCAAAGTTTCTTTTTACAACAAGTTCAATAATTCCATCAAATAATATTTTATTAAAATCAACAAACTGAGATGCTATCCATCTTCTTCTTTGATTCATAAAAACATCAGAAGAAGCTACTTTTTCATCGTACACTAATGCATCATTTTCATATAAAATTCTATGCTTATCTTTTAAAATTATAATTTCTAATTCTTTGTCTTCAACTGGACTATCAATATTTAATAGAATTTTTTTAAAATAATCAAATTGAATTACAAAACCACTTCCAATTAATGCTGAAGCTACACCTAAACCAATATGACCTTTTCTAAAAATATTATTATTTATTTCCTCGCTTATTCCATCTAGTACGGCAAATGAAGTATTGAAATTTTTTGCAGTTCTATGAGCTTGAACTACTATTTCATTGTTTTGAAGTCTATAATTTATTTTCTCTAAAAATTTATACTCCATTATATTATCTACATCAAGCACACAGCAATAATCATATTTAAAATGCAACAGCGATAATGCGGTGTTTAATGATTTTGCTTTAGTACTTACTTCAAATTTTACCGGAATAAGATTAATATTAAATGTGTTCAACTTTTCTAAAGTTTCGTCTTTTAAACTGTCTGCAATAACAATTAAATCAAAATAGTCTTTGTTATAGCTTTGTTTCAAATTTTCTAAAGTAGTATTTAAAATAACTTCATCACTTTTATAGGCAGGTATAAGTATTGCAAACTTATTATACTTTTTAACATTGGCTTTAAATTTGGTTTTTCTATAAAAAAAAGCACCAAACGAATAAATAGTAATATAAAAAATATTAAACGTTAAATAAATAACGATTAAAAATTCAATTCCAAATAATATATATCTTATCATAAACTCAAACACAATATTAATAGTAAAAAAAACAAATCAAAACAAGCAAAATGCTTAATTATGCTCATTGTATACAAAACAAAACAATTACTTATTTTTAAAAATCATTATAAATTAATCCTTCATTTTTATAAATCTCTTTTCCTTTAAAATTCCAAATTACACCTCTGTAAAATGCCTTTAACAAGCCAAATTCATTTTTCAAAATAAATTGTATTATACCTTTTGGAAATGAAATAAACATAAAAAAAATTATACATAAAAAATGCTGCAATCCTTTTGTATTTCTTTTTGTATATATTAATCTATTCCTAGTCAAATAATATGTTTTTAAAGGACTAAATTTTCCTGTTGTTATCGATTCTTTATGGTAAACAACAGATTTACCACAAAACCATATTTCAAAACCTGCTTGTTTTATTCTTTCACAAAAATCAATTTCTTCATAATATAAAAAAAACAACTCGGCCATTAAACCTACTTTATTCAAGGCAGTTTTACTTACCATTAAAGCAGCGCCATGTGCCAATTCTGTTTTATAATTTCCATTGTATTTATCAGAATCAGGTTCCATATACCCAATACCAAATCCTCTGCCTGTGTAAAAATTTATTCCATTATGCCCCGCATACTGAATAGTATTTGGTTTACTATAATATAAAAGTTTGGATGATACAATACCAATTTTTTTATTGCCTTCCATAAGCTCTACCAATGGTTCTAAAAAATCAGGTTTAACTTCTGTATCATTATTTAATAAAAAAAAATAATCCCCTTTAGCTACTTTAATTGCTAAATTATTGCCTGCAGCAAAACCTATATTATCTTTACTTTTTATTAAATTTATAAAAGGGAATTTTACTTTTAATTCATCTGGATTTTCAGCCGATGCATTATCAATGACAAAAACTTCAATATTTTTATAGGTACATTTAGTTAATGATAATAGAAATTGTGCAGTAATTTCTAAACCATTAAAATTAACAGTAATTATAGATATTAAAGGTTTGTTTAACATAAATTAGGCAGCAATTTTTAAGTTGTTGTCTTCAATTTCCTTTTTCTCATCTGCTACAAATTCTAAATCTAATTTATCGGCTATGGTTAAATAAACCATACATATATACATAATAGCTCCCATTGGAGCCTGACCAAAAATAGGATTTGCCAAACTTGCAATAATAATTCCTAAAAATCCTCCATATAAGGCAATCATTTTTACACGTAGGTCTTTACTTTTCAATCGATATATTTTTTCAAAACCAGCCACCAAAACATAGGCTAATCCTAATAAATGTATTACTAATCCAACAATACCACTTTGAGCCCATATTGATACAAACCAACTATCTGTAGGTATTGTTGCCAATATTGAACCTGGATAAAAACGAATACCAAAAACGTCAGTACTACCAATACCTGCTCCAAAAGGTTTGTTTTCTAAATATTTGCTAATTACTTGCTGATTTTGTAAACGAACCATTAACGAAGCTTCTTTTGGATCAAGTGCAGTTCTTATCCTAAAAACCTGATAATTTCCACTTCCAATATTGGTAAACCTTAAAAAAGAAAAGGCAATTATACCAATAACTAGCCCTATAATTAACGTTTTAAATTGCTTAATTAAAATTAAATAAAATAAGAATCCAAAAATGAGAATAAACACTGGCCCTCTTGAACCAGAAATTGAAAATCCTATAAAAGTAAAAAAAGCAATTGCTAAATAAGTAAAACGTACTTTACGCTTATATGGACCAAAACCTAAAATAAATGTTAAAAATGAAACAAAAGCCATAGTAGCTCCAAACTGACCAGCATCTGAATAAAATGAGAATGCACGTAACTGACCATTTAAAACGTGAGTAATATTTCCTCCATCATCAAGCCAACGTTGTTCAAAAGCATCAGTTCCAATAATTATTTGTTTTAAACCCCAAACCGTACTAATAATAGACCAACTAATAATTAATTTTAAAAAGTTATTGAATTCTTTTTTTGAATCCATGTATAAAAATACCAATGGAATTACTTGAACTGAATATAATGAAACTCCCCTTATTGCATAAAACAATGATTTAACTGTTCCTAATTCTGGATTTACAATTAAAAAAATGGTATATGCAGTCCAAAGTACAGTTAAATAAAAAATACCTTGTTTTAGTTTTGCAGTATCTTTCCATTTTATATTTATAAACAACGAAAAAATAGTTAATAATAAAATAAAATCGACACCTAAACCTAAAGGAATTGCTGGTATGTAACGTGTTAAACCATTTGCAAAAAAACTATAGTTTAAATATGCAATTATTCCATAATAAGGATTATTAAAAATTAAAACAGATAAGCCTAAAATTAAAGGAACACTTACTACAATTGTTGAAATTACAGGATCACCTGTTGCTATTAAAGTAGCCATTAAAATACCAACTAACAGCAATACAAAACCTATACTTAAGGCTCTAATATTTGGATTAATTGAACTAGTTTGTGGTCTCATGATTAAATTTTATTTTGAGTGATGGTTTTAAACTTTAAAACAAATTCGCCAAATCCTAAATTGAATATATTTAAGAAATTAACTTCAATACTTTTATTAAGAATATACATACCGTAAAAAACTCCCGTTAAAAAAGTTAATGTACTAACTATAGCAACCGACTCTAGCGTTCCGAAATAGTATAAAGAAAAAATATCGCCAACAACATTTACTGTTAGCATTAAAATAACTTTTATAAAATTTGATTGTGGCTTGTTTATAATGTCTAACATCACTCCACTTAGTTTATCTAAAGGTGTAAAAGCAGTATATATTGCAAACAGTTGAAGTAAATAGTACGAATCTTTGTATTGGGCACCTGCCAATAAAACTACTATTTGCTTGGCAAAAACTATACAAAATATTGAAGCAGGTAGTAATAGAAAGAATAAAAAACCAGTTTTCCTTTCAAATTCTTTTCTTAATAATTGAATATCATTTTTTGCATGAAGCGCAGACATAAGTGGCATATTGGTTATAGCAAAACTTCTTACAATAATTTCAAAAAAATCGACTATTCGCAAAGGAACACTGTATGTAGCAACTGCAATAGTCCCTAAAAACTTAGAAATAATAAATGAATCAGAACCTTTTATTAAGTTGGAAAAAAGCAAAGTTCCCATACTAAATTTTCCGAAATTAAAAAGACTATTTAAACCTTGTTTTGTTCTTTTTCCAAAATAACTTAAGCCTGTCCATCCCTTAAAAAAACAAAAAATACTAGTTAACAATTGAGATAAAGTATAACAAAATAGAACTATAGTAAGTTTATCGAATATGGTAAATTCAAAGAAAAATAAAATAAAAATTACAAATAAAAACTGACTAAAAATTCGAACTAAACTCATTTCTAAAATTTGAAGTTTAGCATTTAAATACCATGTAGAAAAATTAAGTGGTAACGAAAAAATACTAATTAAAAAATACCATAAAAAGAAAAAGTGGTATTGAGGAAGTATACTAAAAATATTAAATATTAAATAAATAATACTAATAATTAAAAAATACAAAGCATTTACTATTAATGATAAATACCAAGATGAACCAATTACATTCTGTTCTTCGTCAATACCATTTGATTGGGTATAATTTTTAATAAACGCATTAAGAATCATTCCTGTTCTTAATGTATCAAAAATTCCATAAGTAGTTAAAAAAATTATCCAAATACCAAAATCTTGTTTTGAAGTATATCTGGCTAAAATAGCAAACGAAAGCAATCCAAGTAAAGCACTTATACCGTTACCAAGTAACGATATAAAGCTTTTACCTTTAAGTAAACTTATAATTCCTTTCATTTAATATTTTGTACTTATTAAGCATTTTTATGCTTTTACCAAAGCACTTTTTAAATTTCCCGATGATTTGGATGGAGCTTCACCAACTAAATTTGTTAAATTTTCGGGGTTAACAAAGTTTAACCAAAGCATTATTTTGTTAGTATTGTTAGTAGCTTTTTGGTATAAGTTCAACATGTAATTATCTGAACTCACCCACGATCTTCTGCTATCTAACATTAATAATGAAAGCTTAGAATTTTTAATTAGTTGATTTGGTATTGCATTTACACTCATTGCAGGCACTTCAAGTATTATAAAGTTATATGCATCTTTATTTACTCTTGAAAACTCAGGTAATAAACTTTGCTCATTCTTTGCACTGAATAATTTACTAGTAAC
>CAMCEM010000058.1 GCA_945873755.1 Chitinophaga pinensis
TATTAATCTAAGACTACCAATAGTTTGGGTGCTTACACTGTTAACTATAGGTGCAGCTTGCACATTTCCATCAAAAACTAGTACATCATTTTCGGCAGGGGCTGTTCTTGCTGGAGTCCAACTACTGGGTGTTAAAAAATTACCATTGGCTACATTCCAAGTATAAGTTGTTTGGGCATTTAGTAATTGTGCAAATAAAAACGATATAATCAAACAAATAATTTTCATAATATTATCAAATTTAAAGGTTTTGGTTTTTAATAAAAAAAGCAATCCTGTAAAAGCCAAATACTTTTACAGGATTGTGAATAAAGGAATTTATTGTTTTACCACTTTTATAGTTTTTACTGAATTATCAATAAAGTTAACTTGAATAAAGTACTGTCCTTGTTTTAGTTCAACAGTGTTTAACTCATTGTTTTCTGGTAAAGTAGTGGTCATTACTTTTTTTCCAGTCATGTCATAAACAGTAACGTTTTTTATAGTCTTATTGGTAGTAAATTTTATAAAACTATTAAAAAGTGTTGGATTTGCCGATAATTCTAAAGAATGTTTTTCAGTTATATTTTTAACATCGGTAGTAAAACAACCTGGAGGTGGGGCATTGTATTTACTACAAATTAATTCGCAAGGTTTTTGGCTAACTACAGTGCCATAAACAGTGGTTTTTAACCCAGTTACTGGATCAGTAACTTCTGCATCCAATCTGTAAGGATAACTGTTATAGTCTGGCAAAGGAGACATGCTACACGATTCATCAGCAGGCGCGTAAGTAGGTTGGTAATAATATTCAGTATAACCTTCCTCAGTTGTTCTTATTCTGTATTCGTATGTTACTTTGCAACAAGCATCGTTACAAGGTATACTTATAGTTGTTTTTGAATTAGAGAGATTAATGGTAACTGGTCCACCTGTTGGGTTATCGCCACCTGGGGGGTATGTTTTAGTAGCTCCTGCAGGCCACAAAATTTCTACCTCTGAAAAGCATGAACCTTTGTAAAAAACATCAAGATTAGCTGGTATTCCTAATTGCGTAACCAATTTATTTACAGCATTAATTTGTGCTTGGGCAAAATTTACAGATGCACATGGGGTAGTGTTTTGAACAGGTGCTGGTGTTAAACCGCCAAATCCAATAGAAAAAGTTTGATCTATTGCAGGTGTTACATCAAAATAAGTAGTACCATCTATTTGCAATCTTACTACACCATTACAATTAAAAACTGTATAATTTACCATAACATAAATACATGGTTCATTGTTAATAGAAATTGGAACAATCCCACCAGGGTAAAGCACAGGATTAGCAGCTGGATTAATATATGTTCCACTCCAATTATACCTGCAAAGTACATCAATATAAGTACCTTGAGAAACTTGTGTGCATCCTCCATCGCAAGGAGGTAATTGTGCTTTTGCATTAAAAGCGAATGTAAAAAGTGTTATTATTATTAAATATATTTTTTTCATTTGTTTGTTTTTGATTTTTTAAAATTTTGTTTGATTTTGGCTTCTACTTTCCATGATTGCCGAAGCTAACAACCGAGCAATTACACGCAGCATTGCATAATTTATTTTTTTAGCTACTTTCGTAGTCAAATAGGGTGTAGTTTTATTAGCATAGGTACACTTTTATTTTAAATTTAAAATGTAGGTGTTCTAGCACCTGCATTTTTTTTGTAATACGAATTAGCACTTTTTAAATCTTATTCATAACTACTTACATAGTATTTTACAGGCAGGGGGGGGTAATGTACTGATAATCAAATAAAGTATTTTATTTAATAAAGTTTAATTTATGTTTAAATAAATATGCAGTTTAAATATAATTTATAGTCTATAAAATAGAAAATTTTGGTCTTATGGAAAAAGATAAAATACTATTTATTTTTGTTATTTTTTTATTGTAAATGTCCAAACAAACCGAAAACTATTGCTTCATAAGTTTGACTTCTATTTAGCAAAATGGATATGCTAAATCGAATAACGACTAGTGTAAAAATTTCTTGAATTATGTAACATAGAAAATTATTCCATCCACCAGTATGCCCCTACTTTGCAAAGGCTAGGATTTATCGAGTATAAAATTGGTTATAATTATTATTGACAATACTCATTATATATTTTGACTAAGATGGAGTTTTAGAAAATTAGTTTTAATTAATTTTGAATAATTAATAATATTAATGTAACACTTTAAATTAAATAAACATTTAATTTTGAATAAAAAATAAAAATATGATTTCGAAAATTTTAATACCAACTGATTTTTCAACTGTAGCAAACAATGCGCTTCAATATGCTATTCAATTAGCTAAAAAAACCAATGCTAGCATACATTTGCTGCATGTTAACAATATTCCAATTATGGATGCATCGTTTCCTAACGAAGTTTACCAAACTTATACAGCCGAAATAGAGGATTTTGCAAAGAATAGTTTTGAAAATTTAGAAAACCTTTATTTAAATAAAAGTAATTTACAGTTTGATAAACACACTGCTTATGGTTTTGTAAACGATGAAATTCAAGAGTTTGCAAAAAACAACGATATTGATTTAATAGTTCTTGGAACTACTGGAGCTTCTGGTATTCAAGAAATTTTAATTGGTAGCAATGCTGCATCGGTTGTAGCAAAAGCTGAAATTCCTGTTTTGGTAATTCCACCAACTTCTACCTTTGCCGATATTAAAAAAATTGTGTATGCTAGCGATTTTAACGAACCTGAGTTTCCATCAGTTTCTCGGTTGGCTTTTTTCGCCAATTTGTATGAGGCAGAAGTAAATGTTTTGCATATTAAATCGTTTGCCGACAATTTATTTGATGCTGAACATAATTTTTTTAGCAGAAACAAAGAAAATGTGGAAGTAAATAGATGGAAAATTGTAAAATTACCTGAAGGGGAAAGTATTATTGATAGCATTAATAATTTTGTTGAAACCGAACATCCTAATTTAATAGTAATGGCCAAACACAATAGAAGCTTTTTTGACAGGTTGTTTCACCGCAGCCTAAGTAAACAAATGGCTTACCACACCAAAATTCCTTTGTTGGTGTTAAATAAATAAAAAGAGTTTAAAGTTATATTTTTAGTAACCTAATAATTAACTTTAAAATCTTCATATTTTTAAAGTGTATTTAATAATTACATTTGCACCATATGATTAGCAATACAATGAATCAGAGCAAAAGTAATTATTATATAGAACTTGAAAACGAATTTGGCGCACACAATTACCACCCAATTCCGGTAGTAATTGAAAAAGCTGAAGGAATTTTTATGTTTGATGTGGAAGGAAAAATATATTACGATTTTCTTTCGGCATACAGTGCAGTAAACCAAGGTCATTGCCATCCACGTATTGTTAATGCAATGATTAATCAGGCACAAAAATTAACATTAACAAGTCGTGCTTTTCATAATAATTTATTGGGCGAATACGAAAAATACATTACAAACTTATTTGGTTTTGATAAAGTATTGCCTATGAACACTGGAGTTGAAGGAGGGGAAACAGCCATAAAACTAGCAAGACGTTGGGGATACGATGTGAAAGGAATTCCAGAAAATAAAGCGGAAGTAATATTTGTGGAAGGCAATTTTTGGGGAAGAACAATGGCAGCTATTTCTTCAAGCAATGACCCAAGTAGTTTTAAAGGTTTTGGTCCTTATATGCCAGGTTTTAAATTAATTGAGTATAACAACCTAATAGTTTTAGAAGAAACATTTAAAAATAATTCAAATATTTGTGCATTTATGTTTGAACCCATTCAAGGTGAGGCAGGAGTGGTATTGCCTGATGAAGGATATTTGAAACAAGTAAGGGCATTATGTTCCAAATACAATGTGTTAATGATTGCCGATGAAGTACAAACAGGCTTGTGCAGAACAGGAAAAATGCTTGCCTGCGACCATGAAGAAGTAAAACCCGATATTTTAATTTTAGGAAAAGCACTATCAGGTGGAACCATGCCAGTAGCTGCTGTTTTAGCTAGTAACGAAATTATGTTAACCATAAAACCAGGCGAACACGGAAGTACCTATGGAGGAAATGCTCTTGCATGTGCAGTAGCCATGGAAGCTTTAAAAGTATTAATTGATGAAAACCTTGCTGAAAATTCCGAAAAAATGGGAATTGTATTTAGAAACAGAATGAACCAATTAATGCAAAAAACTAAATTGGTGAGTTTGGTTAGAGGTAAAGGATTACTGAATGCAATAGTTATTAAACCTTTTGGAAATGGTAAAACTTCTTACGATGTATGTTTACTTTTAAAAGAAAATGGACTTTTAGCAAAACAAACACATGGCGATATTATAAGGTTTGCACCTCCACTTACTATTAACAAAGAACAAATGGATGCAGCTTGCAATATTATTGAAAAAGTAATTTTAAGTTTATAATAGTTACTTTACAATACTGTATTTTATTGAAAAATATATATTAGTTCCATAAGAACGAGTAAAGCCAAATGACTCTAAAAACCTATCGCTGCCGATAGTGAAAAATTTATACCTTGCCGATAACCCTAAGTTAAAATCTTTGTATTCATTTAAAATAATAGGCATACAAATATTCCATTTTTGTTTCTCAATTCGTGGAACGAATGCAATGGTATTCATTCTTGATAATGAAGGTATTTGAGGTAGAGTTAACCGTTGAAAAACGATTATATTGGTATAAAAGTTTTTATAAATTTGGTAATCGAATTGAACACTTACGCAAGCTGGCATTATTAACCAATATGAATTTGAAACTATTGGTGTAGTTCTTACAATATTTAACCTAAATATACTATCAACTTGGTTTACATCAAGATTTTTTAAATTATTATCATAATTCACCCATCTCATACTTCCATTATTAATCTCAGTTTTTGATGCATTATTAAAGAAAGTAATTGCACCAATATCAAATAATGAAAAACCAAATCGCCATTTATAATTGATGTAATCATTTGGTATGCCATAAAAATTGGGACAATTTCTAATACCTGCATTATTTTTTTTTTCAATTGAATAACCTAAATCTAAACTAGAGCCAATTCCATTTATTTTAATATTATTGGAATTAATATTTTTGCTTACACCAGCATATGCATAATTAAAAGAAGAGTTTTTAAAAATTAAATCTTTGCCATCTTCATTAAAACCATCAAACCCTCTATCTAAAATGTACCCACCCCCAAAAGCAAACAATCCTTTTAAAGTAAAACCAAATCTTTGTAAATATTTTCTATCTTCTTTAATTACTTGAGCATAACTTAAACCAACTTCTATCCATGAAGCAAAAGCCGATTTTGTGTCTTTAAAGTTCAAATTTTTATAAATAATAGTTGGATAATTTGGACCTTCAAAAATTGTAGTTGCTGTTAAATTAGATAAATTTAACGCACTAAAATTTGATTTTAAACTACTGGTAAATGCGATTGATTTTTTATTATCCAATGCAATTAAAAACGAAGGTCCCATTATGTTTAAACCACCAAAAACGTACCCATTTTGTTGAATATTTTTTTTAATTAAAAGTTCTCCTTCTATTAACTTTGAAGGAGTAAATCCTTTATTATCTACTTCAATACCAGTTAAATTGTTATTAAAAGGAAGTGAAAGCAGAAATAATGACTCTGTATAAAAATGATTGTTGTTTAAATTTATATCGAGTCCTAAAACATTTAAATCAAATTTGACCGGTTGATAGCAAATATTTGCAGGATTAATTTGCAATGCATCAATACCAGCAAAAATAGAAGTATTTAATCCTATTTGGTTTTGAGCAGTTAAATTAAAAAAAGAAAAAAATAATACTATAATTAAACTTTTTTTAAAATAATTTAATAGTGATGAGCAAAGCATTTTTACAAATTTAATATTATTCAAATAAAGTGATTTAACACAAATTAAATATTTTCTTTCTCTAAATTTATCTTAAGTTTTATTTGAATTTTTTGTTCAGCTTTTATTCAATATTATGAATTATAATTTTTATTAATTAGTTTTGATTTCATTTAATTACAGTTGTCTATATGTCGAAGTGGTACTTTATTATTCCTTTTTTTTATGGTAAAAATAGGCATGTTGTAAAAAAAGGGGGTGCACCCATTGATAGAAAAATTGAATATTTAAAACAAACAATTGATTCAATAAATAATTTACAAGTTAATAGTTCAATTACAGTATATGTTTGCGATGATGCAAGCTATAATGAAGCCATAAAGGTTCATTCAAATGTTAAAAAAATAGATTGTCATCCAAAACACTTGCCATTAGTAACAGTCCAAAATTTTCAGAAATGGTTTAACAAAAATGGAACTAATGAAGACATAGTAATATTTAATGAAGACGATCAGATAATTTATTTGAATAAAAATGTAATTGACGATATTGAAAACACCAATGAAAATGTAGTGTTTTCGCCACACCGATGGGCTAAAATATTTTTATTGTTTCGAATAAAAAAGCGCCCACTTTTTAGGTTGAATGGCACATTAGGAATATTAGATAATATAAACAAAAACTTACAAGGTAAAACATACCAATTTAATTTTAAATACATTGTTCAAGATAGCCGAGAATCAGCTTATGCAGCCTGTTGGTTTTTAAAAGGCAATGTTTTTAAAACAATTAATTTTACTGTACCTGAAAATGAAATTGAATTAGAAAGTCCATCGTTTGCGGTTTTTGATAGTGGAATTCCTGTGCTTAAATTAGTAGTAGATAAATCGCAGCCTTTAGCCAATTTTATTGTCGACCATCTTTCGGGGTACGATTACAATAAGAGAATAATAAAACTATTTTAAAATTATATTTTCCTATAGTTTTTGTAACCTATTTCCCATCCAAATAAGTTTAAAGCCAATTGTTTCAACTTTTCTTTAAATGAAATTTTATTGTGTTTTAAATCAAAATCGAAATGCCAGTTTCTACTTGCTATTCGTTTAAGCATTACTTTAGGGTGTGTGCCTTCAAATTTGGCTAAAGAATCAATTTGACTATAATCAAATGCCTCTGCTTTCACCACATTTTTATCAATCCAATCTTGGTCGTGCCAAAGCTTGTTCAGTTCTTCTTGTTTACGTTGCATTGCTTTTGGGTCTTTTACCCAACCGTAATGATAAATGTAAGCATCAATTGCTTTTACATTTAATTTATCGTTATTGTTTTTCCTAAATCCTTGTGCATCTTTATACGAAAAAATATTTTTATTATTTTTTACAATGCGTATTTCATTATTGTACCATCCACTTGAATTTCCTATATAATCGTACGAACCATAAAAATGTAAATATTTAAAAAGTAAACCATCTACTTTATCATTATTTTTATAATCCATCAGTGCTTGCTTAATGGTAGGAATATATTTTTCATGCACTGCTTCATCGCCTTGAATATAAAAACACCAATCATAAAAACTAGGAATGGCTTTAAACGCTTTGTTTGTTTCAACTGCTAATACTTTTCCACCTTCTTTCAAACTTTCATCCCAAAGAGTTTTAATAATTTTTATTTTTTCAGGGTGAATGCTTCTAATTAAAGTTTCTGTTTCATCATCGGAGTTACCCAATGCAACATAAACTTCATGGCAAATAGGTATAATTGAATTAATAGCTTCTACAATTGGATAATCGTATTTAATGGCGTTTTTAATAAATGTAAAACCAGCAACTTTCATAATTATTCTGGTATTTGCTGCATTTCAATTAATTGCTTATACATTCCGTCTTGTTGAATTAATGCTGAATGATTTCCTTGTTGAACAATTTTTCCTTTTTCTAAAACTACAATTAAATCTGCATTTTTAATAGTACTTAGCCTGTGGGCAACTACTATGGTTGTTCTATTTAGCATTACATTGCTCAATGCATCTTGCACCAAACGTTCACTTCCTGTATCTAAAGCCGATGTAGCTTCATCTAAAATTAAAATATCAGGATTGGTATTTACAGCCCTGGCAATACTTAAACGTTGCTTTTGTCCTCCACTTAATTTGTTTCCTCTATCGCCAATATTGGTTTCGTAACTATTTTCAGTTTCGGTAATAAAATTATGTGCGTTGGCAATTTTTGCAGCATCTTCAATTTGTTGTTTGCTTATATTTTGTTTGGCAAAACTTATATTATTGGCAATCGAATCGTTAAACAAAATACTCTCTTGAGTAACAATTCCCATCAAGCCTCTTAAATCTAATATTTTATAATCTCTAATATCAATGCCATCTATTAAAATAGCACCTTCTGAAGGATCGTAAAAACGAGGAATTAAATCGGTTAAAGTTGATTTACCACTGCCTGATGGACCCACTAATGCAACTGTTTGTCCTTTTTTTATTGTTAAGTTTAAATGATGAATTACCCACTCCTCTTCGTATTTAAAACTTACATTTTTAAATTCAATACAATCTTTGAAATCTGAAACAGAAACAGCATTTTCTTTTTCAATAATTACTTCGTGGCTATTAATTATTTCTTCTACTCTTTCAATGGAAGCCAACCCTTTATTCATGGAATTATAAGCAGTGCTGAATGCTTTGGCTGGTGAAAGTAATTGTGAAAAAACAGCTAAATATCCAATAAAAACGGAAGCAGTCATACTTCCATCGTTACTTAATACCATTCCGCCACCTATCCAAAGTATTACTGCAAAAACCGAAATAGTAATGGTTTCACTTATTGGTGACGTTCCATCGCTTGTTCTATTCGATTTTATATTTAAATCGGTATATAATTTATTTTGTTTACTAAATCTTTTAAATAAAAAATCTTGTGCATTAAATGCTTTTATAACCCTTACACCCATTAAAGTTTCTTCAATTAACGAAACTACTTCACCAAATTTTGCCTGACTTCTTGCTGTTTGTCGTTTTAATAATTTGCCAATTAATGCTGTAAACAAACCGCTAATGGGTAAAGTACAAAATACTATTAATGTTAAAATAGGACTTACCCAAATTAGCGATACCAAAGAAATTAAAATGGTTATAGGTTCCTTTGTAAATGCTTCTAACGAACTCATAACTGCAGCTTCTATTTGGTGCATGTCGCTGGTCATTCTACTTAACAAATCGCCTTTTTTTTCATTGCTAAAATAGGAGAGAGGCAATACTAAAATTCGGTTATAAGCAGCTACTCTATAATCACTTACTATGTAGTTGCGCATAGGAACCATAAAGTACAATGCCAAATACCTGAATAAGTTTTTAAATGAAATCATGATGATAACAAAAGCACAAATTCCTAATAACACATTGCTTGCGCCATATTCATTTTTGTATGCCCAAATGGTATCTTTTAAAATATCAAAAAAACGATTGAAACTAAATCCATTTTGTTCAGATAAATTTGTTTTAGGCGCTTGTTGAGAGCTAAACAACACATCTAATAAAGGCATGATAGAAGCAATAGAAAACAAGCCGAAAATGCTTGAAAGCACATTGCAAAGCACATTCATAATTGCAAAATATTTGTATTTTAAAGTAAATCTTAAAAATTTTAAATAGCCTTTCATTATTAAATATAGGAGCGCAAATATGGTATTTTTTAACAGTAAATGTAATTAAAAAATAAACTTATCTCAAAACAAAATTCTGACCCAAATAAACTTTTCTTACCATTTCATCATCGGCTAATTCTTGGCCAGTTCCGGCTTTTAGAATTTTTCCTTCAAAAAGTAAGTAGGCTCTGTCAACTATAGAAAGTGTTTCGTGCACATTGTGATCGGTTACCAAAATACCAATATTTTTATGTTTTAATTTGGCTACAATTACCTGAATATCTTCCACTGCAATGGGGTCAATTCCTGCAAAAGGTTCATCTAATAAAATAAACTTAGGGTTAACCGCCAATGCTCTAGCTATTTCAGTTCTTCGTCTTTCGCCACCACTCAATACATTTCCCATGCTTTTACGCACTTTGTGTAAAGTAAATTCGTCAATTAACGATTCTAATTTATCGCGCTGCTCTTCCTTACTCATTTTAGTAAGTTCCATCACTGCTTTTATATTGTCTTCTACACTTAAAGTCCTAAAAATACTTGCTTCTTGTGGCAAATATCCTAAACCTTTTTGCGCCCTTTTGTACATAGGCATAGCGGTTAAATCTTCACCATCTAAAGTAACAGTTCCTTCATCGGGTTTTATTAACCCCACTGTCATATAAAAAGTAGTAGTTTTACCAGCACCATTTGGGCCAAGTAAACCAACGCATTCGCCTTGTTCTACTTCAATCGACACATGGTCAACAACGGTTCTTTTCTTGTATCTTTTAACTAAATTATGGCTTTCTAATTTCATATTTTTGTACTTAAATAGTAGCGGAAATTGGTTTGCAATTATAATGCCATTATTGCTATTTTTTTAATTTATTAGTTGATATACTACAGTCAATTTTGTTCAATTCGTGGCAATTGTTATCTTCGCCAACCAAAATAATGAACGAAGCATTTGAAATACAACTGAACGCCTTAAAAGCTGATATTGATTTTTTTAGTTATTCAATAAAGGAAGTGGCCGTTGATATGGTAAAAGAAGGTTTTACACAATACCCCGTTTTTATTGCAAGTGAGCATGAAGTAAAAATAGGAGAACTTATTTTATCGAGAGCTGATTATGCTAGAGATAACGACATTTATGCATCAACCATGGAAGAGCTAGTTGAAAACAAGGTGATTGACGTAAAAAAAGAAAATGATTTTAAAGAAAACTATAAAGGTTATAAAACCCATTGTTGCGTGCTTTGGCTAACACCTACATCGGCTCAGTTTGTTTATATTCCTTACAAAAAAGGGGCAGAAAATTTAGCTGATGCATAAATACCCAAAAGTAGCCGTAGTAATTATTCATTGGAACAAGGTAGAATATTTGCAAAAATTTTTGCCTTCGGTGGTAGCGAGCAATTATCCTAATTTGGAAATTGTATTGGCCGATAATCATTCAAGTGACGATTCGGTTAAATTTATTGAAGAAAATTATCCTCAAATAAAAGTAGTACAAAATGGCTATAATTATGGCTATGCAGGTGGTTATAATCAAGCTTTAAAACATGTTGATGCCGATTATTATGTATTGCTAAACAACGATATTGAAGTCACTGAAAACTGGATTTTACCTGTAATAGAAGCCATGGAAACGGATGACAGAATTGTGGCTGCGCAACCTAAAATGTTGCAGTACAACAATAAAAGCTTTTTTGAATACGCAGGTGCTGCAGGAGGTTTTATTGATAAATTTGGTTACGTATTTTGTAAAGGAAGGCTTTTTGAAAATTGCGAAGAAGACAAAAATCAGTACAATGAAATTACAGAAGTTTTTTGGGCAACTGGTGCTTGTTTATTTATAAAAGCAAAAGCATTTCACGAAGCCGAAGGTTTTGATGCCAACTTTTTTGCGCACATGGAAGAAGTAGACTTGTGTTGGCGTTTACAATTGTTAGGTTATAAAATTATAACGGTACCACAAAGCCATGTTTACCATTTGGGTGGAGGAACATTGAGTAAATTAAGCGATAAAAAAACGTTTTTAAATTTTAGAAACTCATTGATTATGATGCTTAAAAATTTACCTTTTTACCAAGCATTGTGGCTTATACCTTTTAGGCATTTTTTAGACTTATTAAGTTCAGGTTTTTTCTTAATAAACGGATTTCCAAAACATAGTTTGGCCATTCACAAAGCACATTTTCAGTTTGCTAAGCATTTTTTTAATTGGGTAAAATTGCGTAGAAAAGTACAATCTCAAATTAAAAACAAACACATACATGGAATTTATAGTAAAAGTGTGGTATGGAAACACTTTGTACAACAAATACAATTTTATAGCGATTTATAGTTTGGGTTTAACTATTGTAAACTACAAACTAAAATGTATTTTCGCACTTCTTTAAAAAATTAATAATAAAAAAATATAACAAACAATGGCAAGTACAGGCGATTTATTTAAAGGTTGTTTTATAAAATACAATGGCGAATTATGCCAAGTAATGGAATACCAACACCGCACACCAGGAAATTTACGTGCGTTTTATCAAGTAGTTTTGCGCAATGTAAAAAGCGGAAAACAAATTGAACAACGTTTACGTGCAGGCGAAAGTGTTGAAATGATGCGTGTAGAACACAAAGAAATGCAATATTTGTATAAAGATGGAAACAGCATGGTATTGATGGATCCTGAAACTTTTGATCAGATATATGTGGAGGAAAGTACAATAGGAAGTACAGCCAAATTTTTAAAAGAAGAAATGATTTTGAAAGTAGCTTTTGAAAGCGATTCGGTAATAGGAGTGGAACCACCTAATTTTGGAATTTATGAAATAACTTATACCGAACCGGGCGTAAAAGGCGATACTGCAACCAATACATTAAAACCTGCTACTTTAGATACTGGCGCTGAAATAATGGTTCCTTTATTTGTAAATGTAGGCGAAAAAATAAAAGTTGATTTAAGAACTGAATCATACTCGGAAAGAGTAAAATAAGGTTTAACAAGAATTTATAAAAAGCATCTTCAAAAAAGATGTTTTTTTTTGCTTTAATTCATAAACTTATACTTTGGGTTGTGGCTGCTGTGCCAATGGTGAATTATTTTAGCTCTATTTCTAACAATAGTAAAACTACTTTTATGAAAGCGTTCCCAAAGTTCTGTGTCTTCATTGCCCCAAGTGGTAAAAGTTTCGTTTAAACCGCCTATTTTAACCCAATCTTGTTTTAAACAGCTTAACATTCCTTTGCTTCCAAATTGTTCCCACTCTCCATTTTGCTTGGCAATAACTGGTGGTTTATTATTATACAAAAAGAAAAAAATAGGATACCAAACTCTATTTTTTGCAGTATAAAAATTTACTGATTCAACAATGTTTTTTGGTAAACTTAAATCCGCATCGCAAATAAATACCAAATGGGTTTGGCTTTGATTTACTGCTTTGTTAAATGTGTATGAACGGCTGAATTTTATTGTTTCTTTATTAAAAATAAGTTTCCCTTTCCAGTATTTTTTTATTTCATTTTCTAAATTTTCAACATCATTCGAGTTGCAATCGTAAACCGATAATGTAATTAAATGTTGGTACTTGGCTTCGTTTATACTTAGTAATAAATGGTTTAAGTAATTTTCACTTCTGTTATAAATGCCTGTGCAAATAGTTATGGGCTTTAGTTTTTTAAATGGAAACAAGCTATACCAAATATAAATCGCAATTCCTTTTAAGTCGAAATAAATACTATATGGTGCAAAGGAGCGTTGAGGTGCTTTAAACAAATAGTAAAACGGATATTTAACACTATTTGGTATTAATTTTTTAATAAAACTAAACATTATTTTTTACTAAAAATAGTTTTAAGTTTCCGCCAAACCCATTTTAAGTTAACTCCTTTCATATACATTAATTGTACTTGAAGTTTTTCTTTAAATGCAGCATTTATATTCTGGCTTTTGGCTTTTGAATGCACTCTGTAAGCAGCCATGTGCATATTGGTATAAAAGCTTATCGAATTTTTTACTAAATGTAAAATCAATTCATAATCAAAAGCATAATTAAAACGAGGATCTAAGAAGAAATCGCGTTTAATTTGACTTTTGTTAAAAAAACAAGACGGTTGAAAAATACTAGGCAACATACCAATATTTAATAATTCTTTAAATTTTACAGGGTTACCAACTTTAGGTTTTATTTCGTTACCGTTTTCATCAATGGTAGAACAATTGCCATGCACTAAACCAATTTCGTTGTTTATTTCAAAACAAGTTACAGCTGTTTGCACTGCATTGGGCATTAAAATATCGTCTGAATTTATAAAACAAATAATTTCGCCTTTGCACATTTTAAAAGCTTGGTTTATGGCATCTACTTGCCCTAAATCTGCTTTACTTTGCCAATAAGTAATGTTTGCATCGTATTTTTTAATAATTTCTAGGCTTCCATCGTTTGAACCACCATCCATTACAAAATATTCAATGTTTTTGTAAGTTTGATTTATTACTGATAGGATAGTCTGTTCCAAAAATTGAGCTTGGTTAAAACTTGGAGTTATAATGCTAACTAATGGATTATTCATTGCGGCAAATATCGTAAAAAATTAGTGTTTAATTGTAATAAAATTAATCAAAGCGAATTGACTTTACTGGGCTTATTTTGCTAATAATATTTGCAGGCAAAAGCAACAAAATAAAGCAAATAATAAAGCACGATACATTAATTAAAACAAAATCGGAAAGGTGAAAAGAAACAGGAACTTCACTTACATAATAATCTTTTTCCGAAAGCTTTATTATGCCAAAATATTGCTGAATGAATCCAATTCCTAATGCCATTAAATTGCCAATTAATAAGCCTCTAAAAATAATAAATGAAGCTAAATTCATAAAAATTTTAATAATATTCTTATTGTTTAAACCCAACGATTTTAACATGCCTATCATATTGCTTCGTTCCACTATTAAAATTAATAATGCAGTAACCATATTAATAATTGCTACCGCAGCCATTAAAATTAAAATAATTAAAACATTTACATCCAACATATTTAACCAGTTAAATAGTTCTGGATAAATTTCATTAATGGGCGATATGCCTAAAGTATAAGGAGTAACAGTTGCTAGTAAATCAACTTTTGCTGCCAAGGAATCAAAATTATTTATAAAAACTTCGTAACCGGTAAAGTAATTAGTAGGCCAGCCGTTTAATTTTTGAATTTGCTTTAAATCAACAATGGCAAACAAATCATCTAACTCGCCAAGGTTGGTATCAAAAATGCCACAAACTTTAAATTTCCTTACCCTTGGTGGATCCTGAATAAAATAAACAAACACATCGCTATTTAGCTTAAAGCCTAATTTTAATGCCAATGACGATGAAATTAATATTTCGTTTGATGTTTTTAATGAATCAAATAGCGGAATTTTTCCAGCTATTAAATTTTTTTTTAAATAGTTAAAATCAAATTGTTTATCAACTCCTTTTAAAACAATGCCTTGAAAATCGTCATTGGTTTTAATAATTCCAGCTTTAATTCCATATTTTTGAAAATGAGTAAATCCGTTATTTGGGTTAATAAATTGTTCTAAATCTGTATTGGTTTCAATGGGTAAGCTTTGATAGGATTGATTTTGGTCTAAATTACTAATTACAATATGCGATTGAAATTCAGACAATTTTTGACTTACTTGCTCCTTGTAACCCCTAGAAATACCAATAGATAACAACATAACAGTAACACTAATGGCCACCGCCAATGTAGCAATACGAACAATCAATTTACTAAATGATGTTTGTTTACTTTGGCTTAAACGTTTTGATATAAAAAAACTTAATTGCAACAGAAATGAATAAAGGAAAGTTCAAATATAAGCCAATTCAATTTAGTTTTTGGCAGTTTAAAATAAGCATGTATTTTTTTGCATGTTGGTTTCTTACATTAAATGTAAATGCACAAATAATTTTAGGTTCGGCTAGGTTAAACAACTATTTACCATTACTAAAAAATAAAAAAATAGGGCTAGTAGTAAACCAAAGTAGTTTAATAAACAATACTCATTTAGTTGATACTTTAATTGGTTTAAAAGTAAATGTAACTACTCTTTTTTCACCCGAACATGGCTTACGCGGTAACTTTTCTGCAGGTGAAAAAATAAAAAGTAGCATTGATAAAAAAACAGGATTACCCATTATTTCGCTTTATGGAAATAATAAAAAACCAACAGCAGCACAATTAAAAAATGTAGATGTAATATTGTTTGATTTGCAAGATGTAGGCGCTCGATTTTACACTTACATAAGCACTTTGCACTATGTAATGGAAGCTATGGCCGAGACAAAAAAAACGCTCATTGTTTTAGATAGACCAAACCCGAATGGTGATATTATTGATGGGCCTGTGTTGGATACCAACTATAAATCGTTTGTAGGAATGCACCCTATACCCGTTTTACATGGAATGACAATGGGCGAATATGCACTAATGATTAATGGGCAAGCATGGTTAAAGAACAAAGTAAAGTGTAAATTAATAGTGGTAAAAATGCAAAACTACACCCATAAAAGTGAGTATATGCCTCCTGTTTTCCCCTCACCTAATTTAAAAACTTATAATGCCATAAGGTTGTATGCCAGTTTGTGTTTTTTTGAAGGAACAAATGTAAGTTTGGGCAGAGGAACCGAAAAGCCTTTTGAGTGTATTGGATTT
Organism: Chitinophaga pinensis; assembly: GCA_945873755.1. GTDB lineage: Bacteria > Bacteroidota > Bacteroidia > UKL13-3 > UKL13-3 > JAAFJM01. The sequence continues at coordinate 16,170 of CAMCEM010000058.1, forward strand.
TCCAACTGTACCATTGGCGATTATTTATTTACTCCAACATCTATACCTGGGGTAGCTGAAAATCCTCCATTTAAAAACCAACTGTGTAAAGGATTTTTGCTAAGTAACGAAGCTAAAAGTATAAATAAACTTAATTTAAAATGGGTAATAGATTTTTATAAAATTTACAACGATTCAACGCCTTTTTTTAATCCTTTTTTCGATAAACTAGCTGGGTCAGATTTGTTGCGAAAGCAAATAATTGCTGGGCTTACAGCAACAGAAATTGAAAAAACATGGCAAGCCGATTTGGATAATTTTAAAAGTATTCGAAAAAAATATGTTTTGTATAAAGATTAATATTGTGCCTGAATGAAAATATTAATCATCCGTTTTAGTTCCATTGGCGATATTGTTTTAACAACACCAGTTACTAGGTGTTTAAAACTACAACTAAATGCTGAAATACATTATTTAACAAAACCCAATTTCGAAAGTATTTTAAATACAAATCCATTTATAAATAAAGTACATGTTTTAGATATAAGTTTAATAGCTAAAGCAAAAGAATTGCAAGCAGAAAACTTTGATTTTGTAATTGATTTACATAATAATATTCGCACATTTATATTTAAAAAAGCACTTGGAGTAAAAGCATATTCTTTTCCCAAATTAAACATTGAAAAATTTTTATTTGTAAATTTTAAAGTAAATAAAATGCCCAATATACATATAGTAGAAAGGTATTTTAAACCAGCCGAAAAACTTGGAATAACCAATGATGGCAAAGGATTAGATTATTTCTTACCAACTCACTTTAAATTCGATTATCCAATAGATTTAGACAAACCATATATTACTTGGGCAATTGGTGCGCAGCATTTTACCAAGCGTTTTCCTATTATTAAAATTATAGCTATTTGTAATAAAGTAAACTTACCTATTTACCTTTTAGGTGGAAAAGACGATGAAACAAATGGCAATGAAATAACAAGTAAAACCAATGGAAACGTAGTTAATTTATGTGGTAAATTAAGTTTGCATCAATCGGCTTACGTGGTAAAAAAAGGGCAGTTACTAATTACCAACGATACTGGATTAATGCATATAGGATCCGCATTTCAAAAACGTATTATTTCGCTTTGGGGAAATACTACCCCAGCATTTGGCATGTATCCTTATTATGGTAATAGCCAAGTAAAACAAACTTTGTTTGAAAACAATATTATTAATTGCAGGCCATGTAGTAAAATTGGGTTTAATAGCTGCCCCAAAAAACATTTTAAGTGTATGGAAGATTTGGATTTACAAGCAATAGAAGAAGAAATAAAGTTATTATTTTAAAAATGAAAAAATATTCATTTGCCTTACTTTGTTGGTAACGTTTCACTAAACAATAACATTATAAAGCTACACGAAAAGATATAAATGAAATTGATAAATGAATTGGGTAAGAAGGTTGTGAGCCTTTACCTCAGCTTGACTAAAGTTGATATTAGTTCTGAAAATAGACTTTATGATTTTTATTTAATTTTCGGACAGAAAGATGAGAGTAAATCACCTTGGTTAACAAAAATCTGGAAATCTGACTTTGAGCCATACTTAAATACATTGATAAATGGAAGTGAATACGCTAAAGAAACAGCTCTAAGAGTGACAAAATACAATTCTGAAATACGTATTTCCAAGAAAGATAAAAAAGAGTTTATTTATAACACCGAAATAAAACTTGGACGACTTAGATGGAATTATAAATCACACGATAAGTGGACAATGCCGAATAACACGGATTATTATTTTCAGAACTTTGAATTATGGACACCAATTTGGACTATTTGCGAAAAAAGACAAATTTCACCGGATATTTTTATTACAATTTCAAATGAGTGCCATAATAAAAATATAGGTGAGGTTCAATTCGGTTATTTTATGGTAGTTGCAGTTGCCAAAAACTTGAATATTGATTCAAAACCAATTTTGAAAGAACTATCAGAAAGAGTTAATTCAAGAGCTACGATTTTGAAAACTAGAAAATGGAACAAAACAGAAAATGTAGGTAATTGGACATTTGTAAATTGTATTGAATACACTTTTAGCAACGGTATTTATAAAGGAAAAAACTTACATTCGTTCG
>CAMCEM010000059.1 GCA_945873755.1 Chitinophaga pinensis
TGAATCGCATTGGCGTCAACTTAATTTATGGTTTTTTCTTCTAAACATTTATAAACCTAATAGTTCCGTAGGAACGATACTTTTGTAACAACGGTCCCGATTTCTATCGGGATTAACCCGTTGAAAAATGAACGCAAACTGCTTTACAAAAATCCCAAAACATTTGCGCAAAGCCTTCGGCTTTGCGCAAATGTTTTGGGATTTTTGGTGTTTTTATCCATACTTTTCACCACCAGTTTCACTGGTGGCTATTGATATTAAACTCCTTTGGAGTTTTCCTTAGCTTGACACGTATTCGATGAATTGGGAAGAAGATAAGAAAATTAGGTTGGTTTATAAACATGACTTTATAGTTTAACAATGTACCGTTTCCCTTAATGCTTACCTGTTTTTATTGGTGCAATAAAGTTATCAATTAAATCTGCTTCTAATTTATAAACATACACATCGTTAGATTGCATTACTATACTAATCAACCAACTCAGATTCTGCTAAAAACAAAGGTGAATCAATTCCTTGATTTACTAATTTTCCACGTATTTTAAATTTTGAAAGACCTAATAAATTAGATTTCTCTATAAAATCGTAACATTCATCATTAGAAAAATAAATAATTAATTCCCGTATTCTGTCTTTAAAAAAAATTATAGTTTCCAAATGAGTACACCCGTCATCATCTTCATCATAATGCCATACAAGCTGAAACTTTTCAATTTCAACTTCAAAGTCATATATAACTATTTCAGTTTTCCAACAATCTTGGAAAACAGATTCTGACAAAACGGTGATATCAAAATCAAATAACGTTTCTAAATCATTTTGCACAAGTTTCGTATGTTTCCAAAATCCATTAACTTCATTTTGAGGAGCTTTATGCATTACTTCACCTTTTATCAATCCAATTTCTCGAACTGGCAAACCAGAGTCTGAAAATTCAATAATCCATTCCGTATACTTTCCGTAATATGTAGAAAATGACATTAAATCTTCATTCAAATAAACAAGTAAATCATATAATGGATCAAAAACAGATTCATCTTCGGTATTGTAATTTTCTGGAATAATTAAATGTAAATATATTTTTTTCATAAATAAGAGTTATTATCTTGCTCAAAATGTTTTAAGGATAAAAAGTTCTTTTTATTATAATCAATCCAATAAATTCTAAAATTCTTTTATTGTTATTGGCTTATTTAAAATTGTATAAATAGAACAAGGTTATGAATACCTTAGTGCTCAAAATCCATATAACAGGAAAAACAGAATGCCTAATGCTACTTAAAAATAGCCATATCTTCTACCCTATAGCCTTCCCAAAGTCCATCGCTATCTCTAAAAGTTTTTAAACCACTTTCGGCACTGATTCCTGCACCGCTTAATACTACTAGCTTTTGTTTCATTAATTAAGAAAATTAAAGATTAGAAAATTGAAAAATTACAAAAATTACAAGGTTACAAAGATTAAAAAAATTACAAAGATTAAAATCTCGATAAATCGGGTGAAAGATTATAAAATTGGGCGGATTTATAAAATTGACTTTTTAGTTTAATAATGTTACGTTTCCTTTTAGGCTTACCTGTTTTTTATTGGTGCCAATAAAATTATCAATTAAATCTGCTTGTATTTGGTAAACATACACATCGTTTGATTGTAAAATTTCATTCAACTTACCATTCCAACCTATATTTGGATTATTTGATTCAAATATTTTAACACCCCACCTGTTTAAAATAATTAACTGATAGTTAGTAATTTTACAATTTGAAACAGGCAGAAATACTTCGTTTAAACCATTGCCATCAGGAGTAAAAGCATTGGGAACATAAATATAACAATTGCAAGCTTCTACCTTTATTTCTGTGGTATCAAAACTGGTTCCACAAGCGTTATATGCTTTTACCCAATAGGTTCCGCTTTGGGTTATTTTTATAATAGAGTCAGTTGAAAAATTACTCCATAAATAATTGGTTTGAGAATTGGTTGCTTTCAAATAAAAAGGAACTCCTTCGCAAAAAGAAGTATCATTACCTAAATTAACATTAGGTGTTATTAAGTAAGATACTTTGATTTCATCTTGTGCCATACAACCACTATCATTTACCGTTACTGTGTACAACCCTTCCTTACTAACTAGCAAAGAATCAGCAGTTGATAAATCATTCCATAAATAGGATTGATAATTTGAAGGAACCTTTAAAAGTAAGGTTGAATTATCACAAAATGTGGTATCGTTTCCTAGGTTTACGGTTGGTAAATTTCCATAAGTGATTTTAGTGAATGAATTTTGATAAAATGAAGGTAAGCCCATCATACATAATTTACTTTTTAAATCAATTGCCTTATTAACAAAACCACATGCACTTAAGTTATTATCTGGATAATTTATACAATTTAAATAATTACTATCCCTTGATGCTGAGTAAATTTTTTTATCAGGAGCCAATTGTAAGGAACCCCAATTGGTATTTAAACTATCAATTTTAAAACAACTATTTTTAAAAGTTGTGGATGAGCTTGGAATAATACATTGGTAAAGATTTTTATAGCCTTGAACATACAAGTATTGAGAATTTGGTGAAAACTCTAAACCATAACCAGCATAACCTGATATGATTCTGGTATTTGATAAAACTCCAGTTGAGTTATTAAAGTCTAGTATTATTGTCCCAAAGCTTGAGTATGTCGTGAATGCTAATTTACTTGCATCATTGGAGTATTTTATCTGTCCTGTATAAAAATATTCTAAATTTTGTCCTATTCTATTAAAAACTACATTTTTATTTATTCCTTCATGTGTTAATAAAAAAGTATAAATAATATCATTATGATAAGCTGGTATTGATATCCAAATATCTTTTTTATTTGAATGCCCAATAGCAGCTATTTTTTCCAAAGAATAACTTACTAATTTAATATTTTTGGTTGTAACTGCTCCCAATTGTTGGCTTAATCTCATATCAATAATGGAATAACAAACACCGTTATTTGATGTAAGCGAGCCAGCAGTAAAAATAAAAAAAATGGAATCAAAGCATGGTTGTTTAATTATTAAAGCACCATGAGGGCTACTTGAAGAACCAAGTAAACCCTCACCATTAGTCATTATTTGGTGGTTTTTATTCCAAACAGTTTCCCCGTCACTATAAAATAATAGGTTGCCATTTCTGTCTGCAATGCTTGAGGACCCCTCTAATGCACTAATTACAGAATTGGTTAAAGCAGTTGGTGGATTGGTGTTAAAATCTAAGCCTGCTGAATCTCCAAAATACCAAATATTTGCTTCTTTTTGGGCAAATAAACTTATGCCTTGTAATAACAAAACCATTAGCAATAAGTATTTATGAAGTAGTACTTTTTTCAAAATTAGAGAAATAAATAAAATGATATTTACTATATCAAAGATATTGAAAATTTATAATGATAAAAACAAAAAAAATGGTGTCTTAGTTTTTGGGATATTTTTAAGAATAAAGAAATACTATCATCTAACTGCTTTCAACTATCAACTAAATTTATTTATACTTGCCTCTATGAAAAAAATAATTTTACTATTTGCAATTGGTTTAATAATAAATGTTTTATCAGCTCAAACTTACGAATACCGAAGTGCACAAAATCCATATTACTGGAAAAACCGAATGCCCAATGCTGCCTATTGGCAACAAGATGTGCATTATAAAATAAAAGCCAGTTTAAACGAAGAAACGGAAATTATTGATGCCAACGAGGAGTTGACTTATTACAATAACTCACCCGACACATTGAGTTTTGTATATTTTCATTTGTACCAAAATGCATTTATTAAAGGAGCATATTTAGAAAATTTAAACCTTGCCAATAATTTTAAACAAAAGTTTGGTAAGTACGAGGCTGCTGGAAAAGGCACTGAGGTTGAAAGCATTGTTGTAAATAGTAAAACAGTTAAAACAACACTCGATAATTCTATTTTTAAAGTATATTTAAACGAACCAATTTTACCCAATTCATCAGCAACATTTATAATTAAATTTAAAACCTATTTTGATGGAGGCGGAAACCAACGCAGGCGCATGAAAACTTATAAGGACCGTTGGGGAAATAAACATTTTAATGGGGTACATTGGTATCCACGAATATGTGTTTACGATAGGAAGTTTGGATGGGAAACGGACCAACATTTGGGTAAAGAATTTTATGGAGATTTTGGACAATATGAAGTAGAAATGACTTTACCCAATAATTATATTATGGATGGAACAGGTGAGTTACAAAACGAAACAGAAGTATTGCCACCGGCATTAAGAGCCAAATTAGATATTAAAAACTTTGAGAAAAAACCTTGGGAATCCATGCCTGATACCAATATAATTCCTAAAAATGGAACTACCAAAACCTGGAAATTTCGCTCAGTTAATACCCACGATTTTGCTTGGACTACTTCTTCAACCTATAGAATTGGAGAAGTTCAATTAAAACTACAAAATGATAATAACCGCATGGTTCGGTGTATAGCTTTGGTGCAAGAAAGTCATGCAAGTGGTTGGCAAGATGCAGCTCTTTTTTGTGCCAATGTTATTAATGTTTATAACAAAGACATTGGCATTTATGCTTACCCTAAAATGATAGTAGCCGATGCTGCAGATGGCATGGAATACCCAATGATTACTTTAGATGGCGGACGAAGTCCAGGTTATTATGGATTGTTTGCTCATGAAATTGGCCACAATTGGTTTTTTGGAATGGTAGGAAATAACGAAACCTACCGAGCTAGTTTAGATGAAGGTTTTACTCAATTTTTAACGCATTGGTGTATGAGCAGGTTAACGCAAGAAAATCCAACCGTAAATACAAAAAATAAATTTTTTAAAAAGTATTACAAACCAATGCCTTTATTGGATCAAAATATATATTATGGTTATATAAGAGATGCAATTAACGATAACGACCCAGCATTGAATACACACAGTGATGATTTTAATGGAGCCTTAAATCATGGCGGTGGATATGGAAATGTGTATTATAAAACTGCAACTATGTTGTATAATTTACAATATGTTTTAGGTGAAGAATTATTTTTAAAAGCCATGCAACATTATTTTAACCAATGGAAAATGGCGCATCCGTATTTTGAAGATTTTAGAGGAAGCATCATTCAATATACCAAAACCGATTTGAATTGGTTTTTTGATCAATGGCTAGAGACTACTAAAAAGGTGGATTATTCAGTTGGTAAAGTTAATAAGGTTGAAAATAAATCTAGTTTTGAAATACAATTTACACGAAAAGGTTTGATGCAAATGCCTATTGATTTTACTGTTTATACTAAAGATTCAAATTATCAATTTGTAATTCCAAACACTTATTTTGTTAAACAAACTTTGGCTACGGTATTGCCAACTTGGAAAGGTTGGGGCTTATTGAACCAAACTTATACTGCTAAAATTAATTTGCCAGCTGGCAGTAAAATTACCAATATTCAAATAGACCCAACTTATAAATTAGCCGATATAAACCAATTAGATAATAGCTTAAAGTGTCCAATTCTTTTCACTTTCGACCATCAGTTAACTAACCCAATGGATAGGAAACACTATATTTTAAAATGGAGACCAGATGTATGGTACAATAACTATGATGGTTTAAAAATTGGTTTACATTTTAATGGAAATTACATGAACCAAAAACATGTATTTAGTTTTACTACTTGGTACAATACAGCAATAGGAACAAATTATAAAGAAATAAATTATTTAGAAAGTAGCAATATTTATCCAATACATTACAGCTTAAACTACCGACACAGAATAGCCAAACAACTAGATTTCGATTTACAATCGAGGGTGTTAGATGGATTGGTATTAAACAAAATTGGTTTTAATAAAACCATCCACAATACAATTTTTAAAATAAACTTTAAAAGTATGCGCAGGGTTCAATTGTATTATTTACCAGGATTCGAAAAAGTAAATATAGGAGGGTTGTCCTTTCATCCAATCCTTTCATCGTTTAATGAATGGAACAATACACTGAATTTAGAATTAGATCATAATTACAATAAAGGAATAGGCTCGGGTAAAATTATTGCAGGTATTAGAAGTTCTGCAATTTTATCTGATTTTGATTACGCAAGTATTTATTTAAATATTGTTCAAAATAACAACATTTATAAGTTCGAATTAAAAACGCGTTTGTTTGCTCAATACATGACAGGAACTAATGCTGCGCCAGAAGCGCATCTATTTTTAGCTGGAGCAAATGCTGAAGAAATGGCTGAAAATAAATTTACCCGTTCTGCAGGAGTAATACCTGCTAGTTTATTTAATTATGGTAATGATTTTAATAATTTTCAAATGAGTGGTGGGTTAAATATTAGAGGTTTTGCAGGATATTTAACACCTTTAAGAAACGGATTGAATCAATACTTTTTATATAAAGGAAATTCGGGGGCTGCGGTTAATTTAGAATTAGATTATGATAAATTTTTCAATATTCCAGCAAAAGGTTTGCTTAAAAACTTTCATTTAGATAGCTATTTGTTTTTAGATGCAGGAATTTTAGAAGCCAATAATCCCAATATTTCGGAAAAAACTTTGCCAATAGATAAAATTAATATTAATACCCCTTTGCTTTTAAGTGCTGGACCTGGTTTTGCTTTAACAATAAAACGTTGGAGTTATTTTGATGGTATAAAACCATTAACTATTCGCTTTGATATGCCATTATACATAAGCAATGCTCCTGGTATTGATAATGAAAATATAAAATTTAGGTGGCAAATAGGAATTAACCGTAGTTTTTAATTTATTTGAATTGTTAAATGAAACAAAATTATGAGCATAGGAACAGAATTTAAAGAGTTTGCCATGAAAGGCAGCGTTGTCGACTTTGCTGTCGGTGTAGTTATTGGAGCAGCATTTGGTAAAATTGTTGACTCGTTGGTAAACGATATTATTATGCCTATTGTAGGTATTTTAATTGGTGGTTACGATTTTAGTAAATTATCATTAAAAGTAGGTGAAGCCGAAATTAAGTATGGTAATTTTATTCAAAGTTCATTGAACTTTGTAATTATTGCATTTGTTTTATTTATGGTAATTAAAGCCATTAATAAAATGAAACGCAAGGAAGCATAAAAAAAATACTTCAACTAAAAGCCAATCATTTGTTTGATTGGCTTTTTTATTGGCTATAGTTATTCGAATCAAAAATGAAGTCTTTCAACTTTGACTTTGTATTCTTTTTGATAAATATAGATAAATGAAATGTATATTCGTATATCTCAAAATTAAAATAAATGAAAAACTACTGTTTTATTTTTTTGCTGGTATTATGTATTATGTCCTGCTCTGAAAAGCAAGCATGTATTAAAAAACCTGAATTTGTTTTTATAGGCTTAAATGATAATCCTTATAAAGATATAGATAAAATAAGTTTTGTAAGTACTTTTAATGGTAAAATGCAAACTTACTTAAAATTGGATACATTTAATATAAGCAAAGATGAAACCTATTGCAATAATGATTGTACTTACGGAGGAGCCTGTCCGAAGTATTACAATTATACGACAAGTTATCTCCGTTTTAAAAGTTTAGACTCAAAAATAATTACTGTAGCAAATACTTATTACTCTCCAGGACAAGGTAGTAATTTTGATAGATATTTTTATAAAATTGACTCTAGTCAAATTGTTTTGCCAAGTAAGAATGAATCGGGTTATTCATGGAATAAAGAAATCATTGATTCTTTAGTGATAAATAATAAGACACATAGGTTTATTTTAAAAAATATACTTTATTATTATGATAATATTGAACATTATTCTAAACCTAAAGGTGAAGTTTATTTTACATCGAATAATTTAATACTAAGGTTAGTTGACTATTTTTCGAAAGACACTTTAGATGTTCAATGATTTCAATTAACTTTATGTTTTATTAGTAAGCAATTATAAAAGTGTACTTCTATTAGCATAGCCTTTAATAAACTAATTTTTTAAAAGATTTCATTTTGAATCGAATTTAATAATAAATTATAATTAAATCTTATTTCCTCTTAAAAACTCATCCACTTTCATGCGTTTTTTACCTTCTAGCTGAATTTGTTGTAAATGAATATATCCATCTTGGCAAGCTACTTTTAAATAAGTTTTATTGTCGCTTATAAATTTCCCAATTGGTTCATTATGATTAATCAATTCTACATTTGCTTCAAATACTTTTAATATTTTATTGTCAAAATGAGTAAATGCTGAAGGATAAGGACTCAATCCCCTTATTAAATTATGAATATTTTCGGCTGTATTGTCCCAATTAATTAAACAGTTTTCCTTAAATATTTTAGGCGCCATTTTGTTATTGTCATTTCCTTGTGGTGCGCCATTGGTATTTCCATTTTCAATCATTTCCAAGGATTTTAATACCGTTTCAGCACCTATGTTCATTAGTAAATCGTGCAATTCGCCTGCATTCATCGTTGGTGTAATTTCTACTTCTTTCGTTAGTAAAACATCGCCTGTATCAATTTCGTGTTTTAAGAAAAAAGTACTCACACCAGTTTTGGTTTCACCATTGATGATAGCCCAATTAATAGGTGCAGCCCCTCGGTAATCGGGAAGTAAAGAGGCATGTAAATTTAAAGTACCAAACTTAGGCATTTGCCAAACTATTTGAGGCAACATTCTAAAGGCAATAACTACTTGTAAATCGGCATTCAATGATAGTAATTCGGTTAAAAATTCTGGATCTTTTAACTTAACAGGTTGTAAAACTTTTATGTTATTTTCAACCGCATATTTTTTTACTGCACTTTGTTGCAATTGCATGCCGCGTCCTGCAGGTTTATCGGGCATGGTAACTACTGCCACTACTTCGTGTCCGGCTTTTACTATTGCATCCAGTGATGGAACTGAAAAATCGGGTGTTCCTAAAAATATAATTCTCATTTTTTAATTAAATCAGTAATAATTTGAACTGCATTATTGCTTGCTCCTTGTTTGTTAAGTGCTGTTGCTAAAGTTGCATAATCTTGCATCAAAGCCTCGTGTTTATTGCCGTTTGGCAACACTGCTTCAAACTCTTGCTTCAGTTTTTCTAAAGTATAATCGTGTTGAATCAATTCGGTAATGGCGGGTTTATCCAAATTTAAATTAACCAACGATATGTATTTTATTTTTACAAATTGCTTGGCTATAACATACGAAATTTGATTAGCCACATAAGCACACACTTGAGGTACTTTAAACAAAGCTGTTTCTAACGTAGCCGTTCCGCTGCAAACTATGGCAGCCTTGGCTAAATGCAACACTTCGTAAGTTTTATTGTAAATAATTTTGGTGTTTGGTCCTATAAAAGTTTGGTAAAATTCAGGCTTTATAGAAGGCGCAGCGCAAATTACAAATTCGTAATCTTTATATTTATTGGCAAGCAACATCATATTGGGTAGAGTAGAGCTAATTTCTTGTTTGCGGCTACCTGGCAATAAAGCTATAATTGGTTTTTGTGGCGATAAATTATTTTTAGTTTTAAAATCGGGGTCAGGAACAAAAACATTTATTTCATCAAGTAGGGGATTGCCAATATACGAAGCTTTTACTTTCCATTTTTTAAAATACGATACTTCAAAAGGAAAAATGAGCAATAATTCATCTATAAATTTTTCTAATTTTTTAGCCCTGTTTTCTTTCCACGCCCACACTTTAGGAGCTATGTAATATACAGTTTTAATATTTTGTTGCTTGGCAAATTCAGCTATTCTGAGGTTAAAGCCAGGGTAATCAATTAAAATAACTACATCAGGTTTAAAAGCTAAAATTTGTTTTTTGCATGTTTTTAAAAAACCTAAAATGGTTCTTATTTTAAGCAGCACTTCTACAAAACCCATGATGGCAGTTTGGTTATAATGCATCATTAAACCATTGGCTTGTGCCTGCATTAAATCGCCTCCCCAAAACTGAAATTCAGCTTGAGCATCCTTTTGTTTAATGGCTTTTATTAAATTGGCACCATGCAAATCGCCACTTGCTTCGCCTGCCACAATAAAATATTTCATTGCCGCGAAAGTAATGCGGAATTTTGAATTTTGGATGTTGAATGGTTGAATTGTTAGATGGTTGAATTGTTAGATGGTTGAATTGTTGATTTGCTAGATTGTTGAATTGCATATTACTAAATTTCTTATTGGCAGCAGCCTGAAGCCAGTTGCTTCAGTTATATAAATCACAAATATCCGCTTCTATGGTCTATTGTCCATAAACTATCAACTGACATTCAAAATTCCCACATCAAAAATCAAAAATTTACACCTACATTTGCCCCCTTTAAAAAAGTAAATAATAAATGATTTCAGTAGCTAATTTAAGCTTGCGATATGGCAAGCGTGTGTTGTTTGAGGATGTAAATGTAAAGTTTGCTCCAGGTAATTGTTATGGGGTAATTGGTGCAAATGGTGCTGGAAAATCTACTTTATTAAAAATACTTTCTGGCGAAATAGACCCAAGTACTGGCCATGTATCAATTACTCCAGGCGAGCGAATGAGTGTATTAAGTCAAAATCATTACGAATTTGATGAGTTCCCTGTTTTGCAAACTGTAATTATGGGTAACAAAAAGCTTTGGCAAATAATGGAAGAAAAAGATGCCATTTACGCTAAACCCGATTTTAGTGATGCCGATGGTTTAAAAGCAGCCGACTTAGAAGGTCAGTTTGCTGATATGGAGGGTTGGAATGCTGAAAGCGATGCTGCAAGTTTGTTAAATGATTTAGGCATTGCCGATGCTTTACACACCAAATTAATCAAAGAATTAAATGGTAAAGAAAAGGTTCGTGTGTTATTAGCCCAAGCCTTATTTGGTAACCCCGATATTTTATTATTAGATGAGCCTACCAACGATTTAGATGTAGAAACAGTAATTTGGTTAGAAAACTTTTTGGCTGATTTTCAAAATACGGTAATCGTAGTAAGCCACGATAGACATTTTTTAGATTCAGTTTGTACCCACGTAGCTGATATTGATTTTGCTAAAGTTTCTCTTTACACAGGCAACTATTCGTTTTGGTACCAAAGTAGTCAATTGGCTTTGCGCCAAAAAGGTGATCAAAACAAAAAAGTAGAAGATAAACGCAAGGAGTTACAAGATTTTATTGAACGTTTTAGTGCCAATGCATCCAAAAGTCGCCAAGCTACAAGTAGAAAAAAATTATTAGAAAAATTAGTAGTTGATGATATTCAAGCTTCTACTAGAAAATATCCTGGTATTATTTTTAGACCTGATAGAGAGTGTGGTGATCAAATACTTCGCATTGAAAATTTAACTAAAAAAAATGCGGATGGAGATGTATTGTTTAAAAACATTTCGTTTAATTTAGATAAAGGTGATAAAGTGGTAATACTTTCAAAAAACCCAATGGCTATTTCTAATTTCTTTGAAATAATTATGGGCAATAATACCGCAGATAGCGGAGAATTTATTTGGGGTCAAACCATTACCAAATCTTATTTACCAAACGATAACAGCAGTTATTTTAGTGCTGATTATAACTTAATAGATTGGTTGCGCCAATATTCTGAAGAAAAAGACGAAACTTATATCCGTGGTTTTTTAGGTAAAATGTTATTCAGTGGTGAGGAGGTTTTCAAAAAATCAAATGTATTAAGTGGAGGCGAAAAAGTACGTTGTATGGTTTCGCGTATGATGTTAACCAATGCCAATTGTTTGGTGTTAGATGAGCCAACCAATCACCTAGATTTGGAATCGATTACTGCTTTTAACAATGCTTTGATGGATTGGAAACACAATGCCATTTTTACCAGTCATGACCATGAGTTTGTGCAAACCATTGCTAACCGTGTAATTGAAATTACCCCATCAGGAGCCATTGATAAACGCATGACTTACGATGAGTACATTAGTAATGTTGAAATTAAAGAACAACGCGAAAAAATGTATTTACAAAAAGCAAAAAAATAAATTAGTGCATGTATAAAAGCATTTTAGTTATTGGTATATTTTCTTTTATTTTAAGTGCATGTTTGCCCAAAAATAATGAAACAGATTTTAATGAAAAATGTACTCAATGTGCTACATTTTATATGCACGATACTTTTAACCAAGCTAAAAGTGGGTCTATAATTTATCAATCAAGTTGGAATTCAAAAGGAGATTCAGCAAAACCATCTATTGATTTAAGCTATTTAAGTACCTACTTAAAATTTCCATATTATTTTCCAAAAAGTAATGTAACTAAAATAGGTGTAGATAGTGTTTTTGAATTAAAAGAACAGGTAAAAGAAACAAAATATTGTACAAATTATAGTTATAGATACAATAAAGCTGGTAATATAATTGCTTTTAACATTTCAAGCCCATATAAAAGATATAGTGCTACTTATTTTTATGATAGTTCAAACCATTTGAAACAAATAAAAGAAAGTGGGTTAACCAATTACTTTATTGAATATAATTCAGTTGGAGATGTTTGTTCAATAAAAGAAATAAATCCAAATAACTTAAATACCCGAACCCTAAAAGTTAAATTTAATTAATAATTGTTTTTGTAACATTTTGAAATTTAAAATTTTACTTGACAATATTATTTTTAAAAGTATATTCGAATAACTAAAAATTCGATTATGTCAAAAAAATTTACTTTAAAATCACTATTTCTTTGTTGTGTTTCATTTTTTATTACTTTTCAATTAAAAGCACAGTCAATACAGTCAACTTCGGTAAGTATAATAAATAATATAACTACCCCTGGCATAACCTTTAAAAATGCAAAAAGTTTAGGCAAAACATCAAGTTGTGGAGTTGATACTTTGTACTACACTTTTAACAAAACAACTGCGTTTAATGCCATTGCACTCAATGCAAGTACAAGCGGTAACGCATTTGCACAATGGTATCCTGCTCCAGGTTCTGTTACCGTTTCTGGCTTCGATTTTTATGCTTGGGTAAGTAATAATTCAAGCTCAGTTGTTGCGTTAACTTGCCGAATGTATGCTGCAGGAACCGATTCAATGCCTACCGGTTTGCCTTTAGCATCAGTAGTTGTAAATATTGATTCTACTTTTGGAGGTGGAGTACTTTCTGCTTTCAGAAAGTCAGCTGTTTTTAGTTCAGCAGTTATTACCAATGCCCCATATGTTTTAACACTTGAAACTTCTAGTTCTATTAATGTTTCAGTAATAGCAAATAATTGGACAGCAACTCCACCAAATGGCAGAAGCGAATGGTTAAGTTCTGTTAGAATTGGTACAACATATATAAGAAGTTATGGAATTAATGTTGGAGGTCCAACATTTAATGCAGACTTTATTTTTCAACCTTATGTATCGTATGCTTTAACTGCAAATTTTACTCGTTCTGCATGTAATACTGGATCAAATACTATTAATTTTACAAATACTTCTTCTAGTATTTTATTTAATCCGTTTTACAATATAAGGGCATTTCAAAATATACCTCAATTAAGTTGTATGTGGGATTATGGCGATACTTCAGGAACATGGTATACAGTAAATGGATCAAGAAGTTATTCGTACCGAATTCCGTATACAGTAAAATTAAAAGATACACTATACGGATGGAGAGTTGGATGTGCCGACCAAATAACACAAACATTGCCAGCATCTCCTGCTGCTCCAACTGCTTATAATAATAGCCCACTTTGTAGTGGTGCAACTTTGCTTTTAAGAGCTGATACAATTTTAGGTGCAACCTATTATTGGACAGGTCCAAATGGATTTACATCCACACAGCAAAATCCAGTTATAACAAATGCCAGTTTAACTCAAGTTGGAACTTATTCAGTGGTGGCAATAATTGGCCAATGTTCTTCAGCAGTTGCAAATACAACAGTTACCATTATCTCAACACCAGTGGCTACAAGTAATAGTCCACGTTGTGCAGGTCAAACTTTAAATTTATCAGTAACTGCCATTACAGGAGCAGTTTATTCATGGTCTGGCCCAAATAGTTTTTCATCATCAGCACAAAGTCCTTTTAAAAACTCAACTACTATAGCAGATTCAGGAATATATCAGGTAACAGTTACGTTATCTGGTTGTGGTACTTTAGGCCCTTTTGTAGTTGATGGAATTATAAATAGAGTTCCTACAACTCCAACAGTTACCGGAAATTCACCTTTGTGTGTTGGTGATAATTTAAACTTAACATCAACAGCTTATAGTGGTGGAAACTATAATTGGAGTGGGCCTAATGGCTTTTCATCCACTCAACAAAATCCATCTAGGGCATCTGTTTTAAATTCATTTGCTGGCACTTATTCGGTTGTTATTTCTGCAAATAATTGCAATTCATTGCCAGGATCAGTTACTGTTTTAGTCAATAATGTTCCTGCTTCACCCACTGCATCAAGTAATGGCCCTTTATGTACTGGCCAAACATTAAGTTTGTCAGCTACTAGCATTGCAGGTGCTTCTTACAGTTGGAGTGGACCAAATAGTTTTTCATCCACTTCTCAAAATCCAATTAGAAGTAGTTTAACTACTTTAGATGGAGGAAACTATAGTGTAATTGCAACTGTAAACGGTTGTCCTTCGTTGGCATCAACTATAAATGTGGTTATAACAACATTAACGCCAACTCCTATTGCTACAACAAATGGCCCGCTTTGTCCAGGTCAAAATTTACAGTTATCGGCTTCAAGTATTTTAAATGCTACATATTCATGGACAGGTCCTAATTCATTTACATCAACACTTCAAAATCCTTTTATAAATGGAGTGGTATTATTAAATGCAGGAATTTATAGTGTAACAGCTACTACATCTGGATGTGGTACATCTAATTCGGGTAACGTAAATTTAGTTATAAATAGTTTACCAGGTTCGCCAATTGTTGGCAATAATGGTCCAGTTTGCGAAGGGCAGTCAATTAACTTAACAGCTTCAAATATTGTAGGTGCTGAATACAATTGGAGCGGACCAAATGGCTTTTCTTCAAATAGTCAAAACCCAATTATACCCAATGCTACCAATGCAAAAGAAGGACAATACAATGTATATGTAACCGTTACAGGTTGTGGTACTTCTGCTACATCAAACACACAAGTTGTAGTTAATAATATTCCTTTTGCACCTTCAGCAACCAGCGGTGGTTCAGTTTGTTTGGGCGATACATTAAAGCTTTTTGGAAACTCAAATACTGTTGGCTCGAGTGCTATTTATAATTGGACAGGCCCTAACAGTTTTAGTACATCAAATAAAAATCCATTTATTGTAAATTCTAATATTTTAAACGGAGGAACATATTCTTTAACAGTTATCGATTCTGGTTGTACTTCTCCATCTTCTTCGGTTTTTGTAGGAATAAAAAGCATACCTACTGCGCCCACTGCATCGAGTAATTCCCCTTTGTGCGAAGGAGCAACACTGGTATTAAGTGCAGGAAATGTTTCAGGTGCAAGTTACAAATGGACAGGTCCTAACTTTACATCCACTTTTCAAAACCCAACAATTAGAGACATTTTAACAAATGGAAATGGAACATATATAGTCACCGCAATTGTTAATGGCTGCTCATCATTACCAACCAATACCAATGTTGTTGTTAACCCTACTCCAGCTGCTCCAAATACTAGCAATAACGGACCAAAATGTATTGGTGATAATATTACTTTAACCGCATCAAATATTCAAGGTGCTACATTTAGTTGGAGTGGTCCAAATAACTTTACTTCAAGTTTACAAAATCCTACTTTATCAAATGTAACCACTGCAATGGCTGGCAATTATAATGTAATAGCTATTTCTTCTTCATGCGTTTCAAATCCATCAAATACTTTGGTTGAAGTTAATACTGTTCCAACGGGTCCATCTTTAAGTAGTAATCCAGTTTCTGGTATTGCTTGTGCTGGCGATAGTATTCAATTATTTGCTTCGTTTACTTCAGGTGCTTTATATGAATGGACTGGCCCGGCTGGTTTTAACTCCAACATGCAAAGCCCAACTTTACGAAACGTAAATCCATCAATGAGCGGAAAATACAGTGCGGTTATTTTAAAAGGAGGTTGTTCATCGTTGCCAACAAATTATACCATTAATGTAAATGAATCTCCAAATACTTCCGACATTTCAGGTTTAAATGAAGTGAAAAATAATGAAACTACAGACTATTCTGTTACAGGTTCTGCAGGTTCAAGTTATATTTGGATTGCTTATGGTGGTGGTGCTGTAATTGCTGGTTCAACCACAAATACTGCAACTGTAAAATGGGGTGCTGCAAATGCTAATGCTTCAATAAAGGTTAGAGAAACAAATACATCAAATTGTAAAGGTGCTATTATGAATTTAAATGTAAATGTAAAATCAACTATTGGTGTAGCTGAGCAATTTGATGCTTTTGGAACAGTATCGTTGTATCCTAACCCAACTAATAAATTGGTTAATTTGCAATTCGATTTATTGAATAACAACGATTCGAAAATTGAAATAATAGATGTAATGGGTAAAAGTCAGATGATTTTAAATAAATTTTTAGCCAAAAAAGAACTGTTAAATATCGATGTATCTTCGTTAAAAGCTGGCGTTTATTTTGTAAATATTTTAATTAATGAAAACAAAAAAGTAATGCGATTGGTTATTAATTAAAACCAAAAACAAATATTGTAAATAAAAAAAACGTCTGAATAAGGCGTTTTTTTATGCAAAAAAAAATAAAATATGAAAGTAGAAATTTGGAGTGATGTAATGTGTCCGTTTTGTTATATAGGCAAGCGTAAATTCGAAAAAGCGTTAGCACAATTTGAACACAAAGATAAAGTGATTGTTGAATGGAAAAGTTTTCAATTAAATCCTAATTTGGTAACCGACCCAACCAAAAACACACTTGAACATTTGGCACAAAGTAAAGGTTGGACAATGGATTACACCAAACAAACTACTGAGCATGTAAGCAATATTGCTAAAGAACAAGATTTAGACTTTAACTTTGAAAAAGCGGTTGTTGCCAATTCGTTCGATGCACATCGGTTATTGCATTTAGCAAAAAAACATAATTTACAAAATGAATGTAAAGAACAATTGCTAAAAGCTTATTTTATAGATGGAAAAAACACTGCTGACCACGAAGTACTAAGCAATATTGGCATAAATACAGGTTTGAACGAAACAGAAATTACAGAAACATTGAAAAGTAATTTATACGCAAATGAAGTAAACGAAGACATTTACCATGCACAACAAGTAGGAGTTAAAGGTGTACCATTTTTTGTTTTAGGAAATAAATATGCCATTTCTGGCGCACAAGAACCTGAAACTTTTTTAGGCGCTTTGAACAAAACTTTTTTAGAAACTAATGAACAGCAGCTGGCAGCTGGCTTCTAGCTGCTAGCTAAAATTGCTTATTCTTTAATTCCAAATACTTACTTCGAATTTTTGTCACTCCGAAGTCCGCATTTTTAAAATTCCCGCTACACATTTCGCATTTTTGTCATTCTGCATTCCCTCCTATTTTCTAATAAACATCATTAGTAAGCTTCATGAATAAGTTTAATTTTGCTAGCATAAATTTTACAAAATAAATAACTTTATGAAATACGATATAACCATTATTGGATCTGGACCTGGGGGATATGTTGCTGCTATTCGTTGTGCGCAATTAGGTTTTAAAACTGCCATTATTGAAAAATACAGTACCCTTGGTGGAACTTGTTTAAATGTTGGTTGTATTCCATCAAAAGCGTTATTAGACTCAAGCGAACATTACCACAATGCTACCCATACTTTTGCTACTCATGGAATTGATGTAAAAGATGTAAAAGTAAATTTAAAACAAATGATTGAGCGCAAAAGTGGTGTGGTAAAAGTTACTTGTGATGGCATTGATTTTTTAATGAAAAAAAATAAAATTGATGTATACAAAGGCATTGGCTCATTTGTAACCAAAAATCAAATAAAAATTACTGGCGAAACTGAACAAGTAATTGATACTGATAAAGTAATTATAGCTACCGGTTCAAAACCTGCAAGTTTACCAGGTTTAGAAATTGATAAAAAACGCATTATTACTAGTACCGAAGCTTTAAATATGACCGAAGTGCCAAAACATTTAGTAATTATTGGTGGTGGCGTTATTGGATTAGAATTAGGTTCAGTTTACGCACGTTTGGGTGCTA